>JAITWQ010000028.1 GCA_031285215.1 Syntrophobacterales bacterium
CTGGTTTGACTGCCAAAATATTTGCCCCTTAGTGGAACAGTTGCTGCGGCTCCAGAATGCGAATGACGACATCATCGTTTTGCATATCCGCAATGGCTGAACCTCCCGCACTTAGCTTACCAAAGAGTACCTCCTCCACAAAGAAACGCTTTATCTTATCCTGAATGAGGCGGTCAATTTCCCGTGCCCCGAATTCGCTGGAGTAGCCGTGCCGTGCCAGCCAATCAAGGCAAGAGGGAGTTACTTCCAGGTAAATGTGCTTTTCCTGGAGCTGGTCACGGAAAGTATTTAAGGCCTTATCAACAATTTTCAAAATTTCGGTTTCTGTCAGACCGTTGAAGTTGACAACGCCGTCAAGACGATTCCTGAATTCCGGGGAGAATAATTTTTCCACCGCACGCTGAACGGCGCTGCGGTCCACCGGCTTGCCCTCAAAACCGATTGCCTGGCGATTGAGTTCCCTGGCTCCGGCATTGGAGGTCATGAGAATGATAATGTTGCGAAAATCGGCCTTACGCCCGGAATTATCTGTCAATGTCGCGTAGTCCATTACTTGGAGAAGACTGTTAAAAATATCTTCGTGGGCCTTTTCAATTTCATCCAACAACAGAACGGCATAAGGCGTTTTGCGGACAGATTCAGTTAATAAGCCGCCTTCCTCGTACCCTACAGAGCCTGGCGGCGCACCGACCAGCTTTGCCACGGAATGCTTTTCCTGATATTCGCCCATATCGTACCGCAGGAGGGGAACATTCATATGTTCGGAAAGCTGCCGCGCCAGCTCGGTTTTGCCAACGCCTGTGGGCCCGACAAAGAGGAGGGAGGCAATCGGTTTGCGGGGATCTCTGAAACCGGCGCGGGAATTTTTAATGGCACTGACCACCTTTTCAACGGCCTCGTCCTGACCAAAGATGGACGCTTTAAGATCGCTTTCCAGGGAACTCAGGCGCTCTATGTCAGTTGAAGAAACATTTTTTTCCGGAATACGCGCCATTTTGGCGACGATTTCTTCTATTTTGAGGCGGTCAATAATCGCCGGCCCTTCATGATGACGGTCATCATCCCGCATCAGTGAAGATAAAGCTCCCGCCTCGTCAATTACGTCAATGGCCTTATCGGGAAGACGGCGGTCATTAAGATAACGATTCGCAAGTTCTACGGACGATTGCAGGGCTTCCTCCGTATAGACCACATGGTGGTAGCTTTCGTATTTTTTCTGCAATCCTTTTAAAATATCAACAGCCTGTCCGACAGAAGGTTCCGGAACTTCGATTTTCTGAAAGCGCCGTGACAGAGCGCCGTCTTTTTCAAAAAGACGATACTCGTCGTAAGTTGTTGAACCGATGCAGCGCAGATTTCCCTGTGAGAGGACGGGCTTGAGGATATTCGAGGCATCCATGGAACTGCTTGATACGGCTCCCGCACCAACAATATTATGAATCTCATCAATGAACAGGATAGCTTTTTCTTCCTTCTGCAATTCTGCGATCAACCGTTTTACCCGTTCTTCAAAATCACCCCTGTACCGTGTTCCGGCCAGCATGGCCCCCATATCCAAGGAATATATGTTAACATTTTTCAGGCGTCCGGGAACGTCTCCCGCTGCCACCATTTGAGCAAGTCCTTCTGTTATCGCCGTTTTACCTACTCCGGGATCGCCCACATGGATGGGATTATTTTTCAGACGACGGCAGAGAACTTGCAATGTTCTTTTCAAAATATCTTCCCGCCCGATGACGGGATCAAGTTTGCCCTGCAACGCCTTTTGGGTCAGATTTGTTGTAAAGGCGTCGAGAAATTTTTTCTGGCCGCCTTGTTTGTCTTCCTCTGCCGTATCGGTATCTTCCCGGTGGTATCTTTCCCCGTTTGCTGCGGCGTTTGTGTCAGGACGGGCGGATACGCCATGGGAAAGGTAGTTCATCAGGACAAGTTTTGTCACTCCTTCTTTTTGCAAATAGAAGGAGGCAAAAGAATCCTTTTCGTCAAAAAGGAAAACCAAAATGTCACCTAATTCCAGAATTTCTTTTTGCGAAGATGTTGAGTGGTGTACGGCTTTTTCAAGAATGTTCTGAAAACCAAGGGATTGGGTAACCTTTCTGTCATCGGTAACGGACTGATGTTTTTGCAGGTGCTGATCTAAAAGAGTTTTTAAATGAGAGGGATTTCCCCCGCAGTTTTCAATAATATCGGCTCCTTCCGCGAAGAAAAGCGCGGCGTACAACAGATGTTCCGGCGTGATGTATTCATGGTGTCTTATATTAGCCTCGGCATAAGCGGCCATAATCACCTGATTTAAAGTTTCGCTGATTTTCATGAGAAAAGTTTACTCCTCTTCAAGGGTGCATTTTAATGGAAACTCAGACTGTCTGGCGATGATTTGTACCCGGCGTACTTTTGTCAGGGCAACATCATAAGTATAAACACCGCATACCCCTTTGCCCTTCCTGTGAACATTCATCATGATTTTTGTTGCCTCGCCAAGAGGTTTATGAAAAACTTCTACCAGTATTTTGACAACAAAATCCATTGTTGTGTAGTGGTCATTGTGCAGAATGACCCTGTACATTTTAGGTTCCCGCAGATCCGTTTGTGCATCGGCTTCATCCAGAAATGAAGAAAGGTTGTCCGGATCTTGTTGATGGTGAGGCATGGGATAATCCTTGGCACTTTCTTTCAGCCTTGGTAAGGTATTCGGCGCATAATATATGCGGTTAAACCGTGTGTCAATGAAATGATCGCAAACATGCGGCAAAGAAGCTTTTGTACCGCCATGGAATAGAAAGGGAATTTTTTCAGGGGTAAATTTTTTATGGAAGTTTTTATTCTGGCGTCCGTCAGCCTGATTATCGCTGTTTCTCTGTTGATCACCAAACAGCAGAATTACTCCATGCGTGCTTTTGCCATATTGTGCGGGGCTGTTTTTTTTAACCGGGCCGGCTGCTTCTTTTTT
>JAITWQ010000116.1 GCA_031285215.1 Syntrophobacterales bacterium
GCCCTAGGTTCGTTTTTTATCCATTTGGTTACTAATCTGGCAAATGATTATTTCGACCACCTCCAGGGAACGGATGACGGCCCTTCCATTGGGGGGTCTCGTGTGCTGCAAGAGGGGAAAATTTCTCTGCACGCCCTTAAAAAAGCCATCATTTTATTGTATTTTGCCGCGTTTATAATTTCTTCATACCTGATCGTATCCTTGAAAATCTGGATGATGGTTCCTTTTGTTCTCTTCTCCCTTTTAAGCAGCTTTTTTTATGTCGCCCCTCCTGTTCGCTACGGATATCATGGTCTGGGGGAAGTTTTTGTGGCTGTCAATATGGGGCCGATTATGGTCGTCGGAACATATTGGGTGATGACGGGGAGTCCGGGATGGCTTCCTTTCTTTATTTCTCTGCCCATCGGACTTATGGTTGCCTCTATTCTTTACTACCAGAATATACCGGACATTGATACAGACAGAAGTGTCGGCAAAAATACTCTCGCCGTTCGTTTGGGACAGAGAAATGCCGTTCGCGGACTTGTTGTTTTATGGATTGCCATTTACGGCAGCATTGTGTTCCTTATTTTAGCCAAACAATTACCCCGTGAAGCCACGACGTGTTTTTTATCTGTTTTCATCCTTTTAACGCTTTTGCAACGGCTGAAACAAACGACTGACCCTGTCATTATGGACGGATATGGAAAATATGTCCGTATTCTTTACTTTTTCAATGGCATGGTGATTCTGTTATCACTTTTATATACAAAGATATGGTTTTAATTGCGGGCATGGAATGAAATTAATACTTGGAAAAAGCGAAAAAAGTATTTGACATCCTCCATCGGGTTTGATATACGCTAGGAGAGTGTGGCTTATTTATCTTAGCCATTCAGCAGTATCAGTAGTATGGAGAAATAAGAGTTGGGTAAAACACTTTAGAAGTGATCATGCCACCACATATCATTTTGTGATTTGTGGTGGTTTTTGCTTTTTTTGCATGGTAAAAATCCGACCCCACGTTAACTCCAGAATACTGAGGAAAGGAGGATAAAAGCTATGCCCGAGGGAAAAGTAAAGTGGTTCAACGATAAAAAGGGTTTTGGTTTCATCGAAAAAGATGAAGGCGGAGACGTTTTTGTACACTTCAGCGCTATTCAGAGTTCTGGTTTTAAAACATTGCAAGAAGGACAGCGCGTTAGTTTTGATATTGAGAATGGTCAGAAAGGCCTCTCAGCCGTCAACGTAAAAGCAATTTAATTTTTGTGATTTTAAACGGGGCGTTATTCTCTTTTCTTGGAGGAGAGAAAACGCCCTTTTTATTTTGAGCGCCCTATTCTTTAAAAATTGCGCCCGTGCTGGCGGAGGTAACGAGCTTTGCATAGCGGGCGAGATAACCTGTTTTTACGGCCGGCTCAAAAACGGCAAGTTCCTCTCTGCGCTTTTTTAATTCCTCGTCACTGACATTGAGGGTCAAAGACTTTTTCGGAATATCAATGGTAATCAGATCACCCTCTCTGACCAGAGCAATTGGACCTCCCTCCGCTGCTTCAGGCGAAATATGGCCGATTGCCGCGCCCCGTGTTCCCCCGCTGAAACGGCCGTCTGTCAGCAGCGCCACCGATGTATCTAAACCCATGCCGGCAATGGCGGATGTCGGAGAAAGCATTTCCCTCATTCCCGGCCCGCCTTTAGGCCCTTCGTAACGAATCACGACAATATCTCCCGCCTGTATCCGGCCGCCGAGAATGGCCTCTATGGCGGCTTCTTCTCCGTCAAAAACCCTTGCCGCTCCTTTATTGACCAGCATGGATTCGGCCACAGCCGATTGTTTCACCACCGCTCCATCCGGGGCGAGATTGCCGTGAAGAATGGCAATGCCGCCTTGCTGATTATAGGCGCGATCAACAGGTCTTATCACTTCCGTGTTCCACACCTGGGCGGAGGCAATATTATCTCTTACCGTCTTTCCCGTTATTGTTATAACATCCTGGCGAATGACGCCCAAAGGGGCAATGGTTTTGATAACCGCCTGAATGCCCCCTGCCTGATAGAGATCTTCTATATGATGAGAACCGGCAGGGCTTAGGTGACACAGGTTAGGCGTTTGGGAACTTATTTCATTAAAGAGATCAAGCTCAAGGGTAATACCTGCCTCATGGGCAATGGCCGGAATATGAAGAACCGTATTCGTCGAACACCCCAAAGCCATATCCACGGCCAAGGCATTGCAAAAGGCATCAAAGGTGGCAATATCCCGGGGACAAATCTGTTTACTGACCAGTTCCATAACGGCCATCCCCGTCTTCTTCGCTAGCCGCCTTCTTTCCGCGAAAACGGCGGGAATCGTTCCATTGCCGGGAAGGGCAAGACCAAGGGCTTCCGTCAGGCAGTTCATGGAGTTGGCCGTAAACATTCCGGAGCAAGAACCGCATCCCGGGCAGGCATAATCCTCCATGATTTTCAGTTCTTCGGGGCTTATTTTTCCTGCTTTAAGAGCGCCGACGCCTTCAAAAACACTGATCAAATCGGCAGGCGTTCCATCAGGGCGTTTTCCTGCCAGCATGGGGCCGCCGCTGACAAAGATCGTGGGGATATTAACCCTCATGGCCGCCATCAAAAGCCCGGGAACAATTTTATCGCAGTTTGGTATCATGACCAGGCCATCAAAAGGATGGGCCATGACCATTACTTCGGTTGAGTCGGCAATGAGTTCCCGGCTGGCAAGGGAGTATTTCATACCGGCGTGTCCCATGGCCAGGCCGTCGCACACGCCGATGGCGGGAAATACAACCGGCGTTCCTCCTGCCATCCTGATTCCGGCTTTGACATCTTCCGTAATCAAATCAAGATGAATATGGCCGGGAATGATCTCATTGGCGGAATTGACAACGCCAATCAAAGGACGGGCGATTTCTTCGTCCGTATATCCCATTGCTTTCAAAAGGGAGCGGTGAGGCGCCCTTTCGTTTCCTTTTGTCATGACATGGCTGCGCATATGTTTCTTCCTGTTTCTTTGTTTATTCCTTTTTACGCCGTTCCGGACGAAGGGATCTGACGGCGGAACCGGCCTGCCACATTTCGCTGTCACGAATGGCTTCCAGCTCTTTTTGCAGACGCTCGCGATAATCCGATGAATTACCCGCGTCAAGAACGATCTTTGTTTCCTGACCTGTCAGCACGCTTTTGTAAAGGTCCTCAAAAACAGGGGACACCGCGTCACGAAACCGGTCTTTCCAATCCAAAGCGCCGCGCTGAGCCGTTGTGCTGCAATTCGCGTACATCCAGTCCATACCATTTTCGGCGACCAAACGAATCAGGCTTTGGGTCAGCTCTTCCACCGTTTCATTAAACGCCTCCGACGGGCTGTGATTGTTTTTCCTCAGGACATTATACTGAGCTTCCATAACACCCGCCAGGCATCCCATGAGAACGCCCCGCTCCCCCGTCAGGTCGCTGTAAACTTCTTTATCAAATGTCGTGGGGAAGAGGTAACCGGAACCAATGGCAATGCCGACGGCAAGGGTTCTTTCCATGGCTCGTCCGGTGGCGTCCTGGAACACGCCGTAACTGGAGTTAATGCCGCTCCCATCAAGAAAATTCGTGCGGACTGTTCGCCCGGAACCTTTGGGGGCAACCAGAATAACGTCAATATCAGGGGGAGGAATAACGCCGGTTTGTTCCTTATAAACGATGGAAAATCCATGGGAGAAATACAGGGCGTCTCCTTTATGGAGACAGGTTTTCATTTCCGGCCACATTTCTTTCTGTTGGGCGTCGGACAATAGATATTGAACGATGGTTCCCCTTCGAGCGGCTTCGACAGGCGCAAAAAGAGTTTCGCCGGGCACGAAACCATCGGCTATGGCATTTTGCCAGTTGTAATCTCCTTCGCCGACAATGACCTGAAAACCATTATCGCGCATATTAAGGGCTTGTCCCCGTCCCTGTATTCCGTAGCCGATAACCGCTATTGTTTCGTTTTGCAGAACTTCTTTCGCCTTGGCCAAAGGAAATTCTTCCAAAGTCGTTATATCTTCCCAAACGCCGCCAAAATTAATATTCGCCATACTTTTCCTCCTTGTTCACAACCGTATCGGTTAATTTTATAATTTTTGCACAGAAATCATTTTCCCTACCGCTCAACGGAAATAACCCCTGTCCGTGTATAATCTTCCAAACCTAAACTG
>JAITWQ010000138.1 GCA_031285215.1 Syntrophobacterales bacterium
TCTTCAGCAGCAACAGCCGATTCAAGACTGGCAAGGGCTTCTTTTTTTGCATTTAAATAAGTAGTGCAATCCTGCTGCGATGTTGCGCCTATTTTGCACAAATCCACATTTCTATTATAGATGGAATTAACATTTTCACTGATTGCAACAAGCCTTTTTACCTCCGCCTTGGACTTTTTATGGTTGGAGCGAAAATCTCTGTCATCCAATATGGCAAGCAAGTCGCCTTTCTTGACGAAATTACCTTCGTCAAACTGCATTTCGTTGATGACTCCCCTTACCTGAAAGCTGATGTCAACAAGCCTTACATCAACATTGCCATACAGCGTTATGCTATCAGAGCTGTCTTTATGAGAAAAAATAAAGAATGCCGATACGCAGAATATCAAAATTACAGCAACAATTATTATTTTTTTCATACTGCTCCTGTAGCTTTATATCGCGTGGATTATTAATCAAACATTTTGGGTTGCATTTACTTCATAACGTGCTGAGAATCAGATGATTATGATGCACATTATCAGCGATAATTTTTTGTCCTGGCCGTTAATACGCCTCTTCCTGATAAGGAGCAATGATGCCTTTGTCCATCATGAGCTCCACTTCATCACGGGAACGGCGGATTTTCGCTTCCGCCATGGCGAAAAGTTCTTTTTCCGAAAAAGACAGACGGGCTACGCCCTGCTGAATGGCCATTTTGGCCACGGCGACAGCCTCGCGGGGGAAAATTTCCCATTCTTCCATGGTCGGCAGGAGGTAATCTTCATGGATACCCTTATCTTCCGCGCAGCGGGCCAGCTCTACTGCGGCGGCAATGCACATTTCATCTGTTATCATTCGCGCCATAACGTCAAGGGTGCCGCGGAAAATAGCCGGAAAACCGACGGAGTTATTAACCTGATTGGGGAAATCGCTTCGTCCCGTGGCGACAATGCGGGCGCCTGCTTCTTTTGCCTCCCACGGCCAGATTTCCGGCACCGGATTGGAGCAGACAAAGACAATGGCATTGTCCGCCATCTGGCTGATCCATTTCTTTTCAATCACTCCCGGCCCCGGCTTTGACAGGGCAATGACCACATCCTGACCTTTCATGGCTTCTTCCATGCCGCCGTCACGGTTGGCCGCATTGGTGATTTCACAAAACTCCCGTTTTTCTTTGTGGGAGGGGCCGATGTCGTCCCGTTTCCGGTTTAAAATGCCTTTACTGTCCACAACGATCATCTTCTTGGGATCGGCTCCGGCCTTGAAAAGCATCCTGGCGATACAGACATTGGCCGCCCCGATGCCAATCAGCGTGATTTTCGCATCCGCCATTTTCTTGTTCACGATTTTCAGGGCGTTAATCAGTCCGGCAACAGTAACGGCGGCGGTTCCCTGCTGGTCATCATGCCAGACGGGAATAGGCGCTTCTGCCTGGAGGCGGTCCAGAATGTAGAAACATTTCGGATTTTCAATATCCTCCAGATTGATGCCGCCAAAAGAGGGGGAGATCAATTTGACCGTGCGAATAAATTCGTCGGGATCTTTGGTGTCCAGACAAATGGGAAAAGCATCCACACCGCCGAGATATTTGAAAATCAGGGCCTTGCCTTCCATGACGGGAAGGCCTGCCAGAGGGCCGATATCGCCCAACCCCAGCACACGGGTTCCATCCGTAACGATACCAACGGTATTTCCCTTATTTGTATAATCATAAACCTTTTCCGGATTAGCGTGTATTTCCTTGCAGGGAGCGGCAACATCCGGCGTGTACCAGATGGCAAAATCCTGCAGATTTCGAATGATACATTTGGGAACGATTTCAATCTTTCCCTTGTAGTAAGGATGCATTTTCAGAGCGTCTTCGGCGGGTTTATTCGCTTTGGCAATTCTTTCTTCGGGATTTATCTGTTCATCAGTCATTTTTGCCTCCTTATTATCACGTTTTCGCCGGCCACGTTGCTTATTACAGCCTTTCGGGAAAATCAAGAACGGACGGATAATGTTTTAGCCTGTGGTTCAGTGATCTTCTTTTTGCTCTTTTAAAGTTACCCTTTCCTGATCATTCGCATCAATGAGGATCAATGTCTGACCTTCTCTCCTGAATTTTTTCGTGTCTCTTACGGCCTTAAGGAAATTCTCTCCTTGATTCATTACTTCTTCCAGACATGCCATTTTGGTCATGATCATATTTTCGGAAACGATCAATGTATCCTTGTTTTCCACATAGGAAGCGCTGTACCGGTTGCAGCCGTCTGTGCCGTGTACCATACCGTCGCTGAAGGCCAGCGTTACTTGCCCGCCTTTAAGTAAATCACGGTCTGCCATGCCGGCCAGCAGCCAGCGAGTTCCTTCTAATTGGGTTGGTAAGCTGCCCTGTTGCATTACCGGTTTACAGGAAAAAATAAACATGGAAATGACGAAAATCATACTAATTATTGTACGTGCTTTCATAGAAGCCTCCTTTCATTGTTTGCCATTGCTTCGTCCGGCAATCTCCTGTCTCTGTAGAGGTCGCCTCCGTGACAATCATTGATAACTATTAAGGGGAAATTAAGAACCTGAAGACGCATAATACCCTCGGGGCCCAAATCCTGGTAAGCAACCCAAGTGGCAGCTTGAACACACTGTGTTAATAAGGCCGCGATACCGCCTACCGCGCCGAAATAAACACCGCAGTATCGGTTTATCGCTTCCCGCACGGCAGACGAACGCATACCTTTCCCGATCATACCTTTGAGTCCCCTTTCCAAAAGTTCGGGAGTATAGGGATCCATACGGCTGCTTGTCGTTGGGCCGATAGCGCCAATCGGCATCCCCGGACGGGCCGGTGTGGGGCCGGCATAGAAGATGGTTTCTCCCTGCAGGGGGAATGGCAAAGGATTTCCTTCCCTTATGGCTTCCATCATACGATGATGAGCCGTGTCACGGGCGGAATATACGGCGCCGGTTAAAAATACACGATCGCCCGCGTGGAGGGACTTACAGACATCGCCTGTCAGGGGCGTCTTGATCGTAATGACCTGCTCCATGCTACAATAACGCCTCCTGATGCCGCGCCGCATGGCACTGAATCGCAACGGAAACGGGAAGACCGGCAATGTGGCATGGCCGCATATCAATTTGCACGGCCAATGCCGTTACACAGCCGCCGTAACCCTGAGGTCCGATTCCTGTTTTATTAATCTCCGCAAGGGTTTCTTCTTCAAGCCTTCTAAGGCGTTCGTCATTGGGATTAGGAAGGCCGACAGGGCGAAGCAGGGCTTTTTTCGCCAGCAACGCCGCTTGTTCCATCGTCCCGCCGATGCCCGCCCCAACAATAATCGGCGGACAAGGATTGGGCCCCGCCGTTTTCACCCGGTCAACGATGTATTTCTTGATACCTTCACAGCCATCAGCAGGAAGCAGCATTGCCGTTCCACTCATGTTTTCACTGCCGCCTCCCTTGGGCATGGCAACGATTTTCAAGTGATTACCAGAAACAACATCCGTATAAATAACCGGAGGAAGGTTGTCCGTTGTGTTTGTCCGCGACAGGGGATCGCAGAGGGATTTGCGCAAATAGCCGTCGGCATAGGCAAGGCGAACTCCTTCGCTTACGGCCCCATAAAGATTCCCTCCGGTGATATGGACATCCTGCCCCAATTCCAAAAAGACAATGGCTATTCCCGTGTCCTGACAGACAGGTGTTTGGGTACGATTCGCCAGCACCTCATTTTCCAAAATCTGATCCAGAACGTATTGCCCCAAAGGGGATGTTTCATCCTGCCGTGCCCGGCAAAGGGCGGCACGAACATCATCAGTCAGAGATGTATTGGCTTTAATGAATAAATTTTTTACAGTATGGATTATTTCCCGGCAGGAAATATTCCTCAATTCGGTCATGACAGATCCATATCTCGGCGGAATTCAATGGATTTGGAAAGTGTCATATGGTCGGCGTACTTAAGATCTCCGCCAATGGGAACACCCATGGCGATGCGGGAAACCCGAACCGGTTTTTTTTGCATCATTTTGGTGATGAGCAGGGCCGTGGCCTCGCCTTGAACACTGGGATTGGTAGCAATAATGACCTCTGATATGCCTCTCTGATCAATGCGGTTCATAAGCTGGAAAAGATGAAGCTGCTCCGGCCCTATGCCATCTGGTGGTGACAAGACGCCGTGTAAAACATGATATGTTCCGTGAAAACAACCGCTCTTTTCGATAGCGACCAGTACATCCGGCTCTTCCACGACGCAAAGCTTGTCCGTCTCCCGCCGCGTATCGCGGCATACGTCGCAAAACTCCCCTTCTGCCAGGTTATAACAGGAAGAACACAGTTTTATTTTCTCTTTGACCTCAATAATGCTGTAAGCCAGCCTCCGGGCATCTTCCGGCGTGTCACGCAGGACAAACGTGGCCAGGCGGGCAGCCGTTTTTTCGCCGATACCGGGCAAGCGGCTGAATTCCGCGATTAAGCGCTGAATGGGTAAGGCGTAACCGTTTGACATGAATTACACCTAAAACATACCGGGAATATTGAGTCCACCCGTTACCTGAGACATTTCCGCAGAAACCATTTCCTGCGCTTTGCGCATACCCTCGTTGACAGCCGCAATGACAAGATCCTGGAGCATATCCACGTCTTCCGGGTTTACTACCTCTTTTTCGATTTTCAGCGATAAAAGTTCATTTTTACCGTTAATGATCACGGACACCATCCCCCCGCCGGAAGAGGCTTCCACCGTTTTATTGCCCATCTCATCCTGGAGCTTGGCAATTTTCTCCTGCATTTTTTTTGCCTGTTTTACAATATTGTTCAAATTTTGCATCATTGTTTCCTTTCTCCTCATTCCCTTCTTTTTATGAAGGATACCTGTCATGTATTTTTCTTCTCCGTGTCATGAATAAAAGAATCCTGCTCCCTGCCGAGGGGTAAAACTCTTTCCACTGACGCCCCTGCAAACACATCAAGAGCCGTTTGCAATAAGGGTTGATTCAAGGCTTCCCGCCGTATTTCCTGTTGTTTGTTTTCTTCTGTTGTTGATACTTTCCCATCATCTTCGATTTCTTTGATGTGCAAACCGGTTATCCTGCCGCCAAAGCATTGGCTGCACAAATTATTCAACCCCGCTGCCTGATCCTGTTTTCGAAGTTCATCCAGAAAAATATACCCTTTGTGAAAACCAATTTGCAGGGAGCCATCCGTACAGCCCAGAATCTGCGCCGATTCTATCTTAGACCAGAGGGGGTAGCTGAAATTCTTGACATAGGCCAGGAAAGTTTCCCAAAGACAGGCCGGTGTTTCTGCGGCTGCATTTTGGCGAGGCAAATCACCACTGGAAATGGGTGGCTCTTCGTGCTTTTTCTCCGGCGGATACTGTCTTTGAAAGGCTGCGTCCGCATTTGGCGCTTCTTCATGAGAGTATATTATTTTTTCTTTCTCCGTGAATGCCGTATTCTGTTGGGGGGCACGCATGGCTGATATTTTCCCCCGCAGCTCTTCTATCTTATCCAAAATGTCATCAATGGGGATCAACGGAGGCAGATGGGCCATCCGTACAACGGCCTGTTCAATATTCAGACGGGAATTCGGGCTTCGCCTGACTTTTTCTTCCTCCGCCATGAGGATATCCAAAAGGCGCAGCAGCGTTTCCCGTGATACATTTTCGACTTGCTCCCGGAGGCGCTTAACATCCTGCTCCGAAATATCTGTTAATGCCCGCTTGGGATCGGCAATTTTAACCAGCAGAAGATTACGAAAATGTACCTGCAGCATCTGATAAAAAGACGCCATTTCAACACCGGCGTAGTACGCCTCTTCCACGATGTACAGACCATCCGCCGCGTTTCTTTCTAAAATGGCCTGCGAAATCCGAAACAGAAACTGGCGATCCGAAAGGCCAAGCAAATCTTCAACGGTCCGGTCATCTATTGTCATGCCTCCATAAGAAATAACCTGATCCAGAAGGCTTTGGGCATCCCGCATTCCACCATCGGCGGCTTCTCCAATCCAGATAAGGCTGTTTTCACTGATTTGGATGGATTCGGCCTGGGTAATCTTCTGAAGCTGATCGGCGATTTGCCGTACGGAGAGTCTCCGAAAATCATAGCACTGACACCGGGACAAAATGGTGGGAGGAATTTTCTGCGTTTCCGTTGTGGCAAAGATGAAAATGACATGGGGAGGCGGCTCTTCCAAGGTTTTCAGAAGGGCATTAAAGGCCTCCCTGGTCAGCATATGCACTTCATCAATGATATAAATTTTGTAACGGCAGGAAACGGGCAGGAATTTAACATTTTCGCGCAGCTCCCTAATTTCGTCTATGCCCCGGTTCGAAGCGCCGTCAATTTCCTGAATATCCATGGCCACGCCTTCCGTGATTTCACGGCAGGGCGTACATACCTGGCAAGGCGACACGGTAGGCCCCGTTTC
>JAITWQ010000143.1 GCA_031285215.1 Syntrophobacterales bacterium
CTCCCCTTTTTTGTAGCCTTTGAAATGGCGCTTGTTAGGATATTTTGACGGAATACGAACATCATCGAGATTAAATATATAGTCATCTGTTTTGGTGAACCAGAGCAAAGTCTCATATCTACCTGAGAATCTTTTGCTTGCATGAAGTCCATGCCCGAAATGCCAAATAACTCGATTGCGAAGTTTTAACCCCGCATCTTTGAAAATTGGATAATAATATATGTCTAATGGAAAAACCTCCGACTTTTCAATATAGTTACCTACTTGCCAACAAATACTCCCTTTGGGACTTAACACTCGTACAAGCTCTGTAATAAGCTCTGTCTGCGTATCCAAGTATTCTTGAATCGACACTCGCGTTTCATATGACTTTCCTATATTGTACGGAGGAGAAGTAATTATGAGTTGGACGGACTCATCTTGAAGTTTTTTAGTAAATTCAACTGTATCACTGCACTCCAATACAATATCCGCATCAACAGAATACCGATCCACCATAATCAGATTATTTTTAATCATAAATTTCCAGTTTCCTTTGAGCTTTTACCACAAAGATAATGTATTATTCTGCGGTCAACTATATCTTTACAACATTTCCGGCGTAAAGGCGACAACATCATCAATAATGTTTGTGTCTGTCAGAATCATGATCATGCGGTCCAAACCCAGGGCAATACCTGCGGCCTCCGGCATTTTCGCCAAGTCCCGCAAAAAAGGCTCCGGCACGGGATGGTTTGGTTTTCCCCAGTGTGATCTTTCCTGCGCCGTTTCTGCAAAACGCCTTTGCTGTTCCGCCGGATCAGTCAGCTCCGAAAAGCCATTCGCCAATTCCATCCCAAACAGATAGAGTTCAAAGCGTTCCGCCAGCAAGGGATTACTTTTTTTTCTTCGCGCAAGAGACGCAAGGGGAAGAGGATAGTCGTAAAGAAACGTAGGTTTGCGGATACCCAAAAATGGTTCGACCTCATCTGTCAATATCTCTTCAAATCGTTCCGTATTAATGGCCTCGTCAAGGCTCATGGAGGCATACAAACGAAACGCTTCATCCACCGTGAGGCGCTCCCAGGGAGGGCGAATATCCAAAGTTTCTTTTTGATAGCTCAGTTCCTCGCCTTTTCCAAGAGAAGGGACAATATATGCAACCAGGGCCTCGCAGTCCGCCATCAGATCTGTGTAGTCGGAATGACTGCGGTACCATTCCAAGAGGGTAAACTCCGGCAGATGCCTGGAACCCCTTTCGCCTTCCCGATAACATTTGCAAATCTGAAACAATCTTTCATAGCCCGCCGCCAAAAGACGTTTCATGCAGATTTCCGGCGAGGCATGGAGAAACCAGGTTCCGCTCGCGACAGAATCAATATGCGTTTCCGGTATGGGCGCGGGAATGCGGCAGGGAGTTTCTACTTCCAGAAAATTTCGGGAACAAAAAAAATCACGAACGGATTGCGTAATGAACTGGCGTTTCTCAAGAATACCTTTCTTATCTTCAATCCGCAAAGCAACCTCTGAATACTAACGCCGGTGTCCTGATAATATGTTTTCCATCCCGCCATTAATCATCAAAAAACGTCTGTAAATATTACATTCGCCGTTAATCTTTAACGCGGGTAAGGTACTCTCCCGTTCTGGTATCAACGCGGATTTTATCGCCTTCGTCAACAAATGCGGGGACCATGATACGATAGCCCGTTTCCAATATAACGGGTTTATTATTGCCGGTAACAGAGTCTCCCTTGGCCCACGGTTCCGCTTCTTTAACGACCAGATCAACAAAGTTGGGAATGCTGATCCCCAGAGGTTTGTCTTCAAAAAGGAGAATCTCGGCCTCAAGGTTTTCGAGAAGAAAATTCGCCGCGTCACCTACCTGATCTGCTGTTAAAAAGACCTGTTCGTAGGTATTGTTGTCCATGAAACAGAATTTACCTTCTTCCATGTACAGGTATTGCATTTTCTTTTCCTGAAGATCGGCCTCTTCAAAAGAATCTACAGAACGAAAGGTTCGCTCAAATTGAGAACCGTTAACCATGTTCTTCAATTTACAGCGATAAAGAGCCTGTCCCTTACCGGGTTTGACAAAATTAAATTCCGTAATGATATAGGGATCCCCGTCAATCTTGATACGCAGCCCTTTTCTTAAATCACTCGCGTTGTACATTGATAATCTCCTTTTCTGGACGAAAATGTTCTTAAATAACTATTTTATTTGAATATTGTTCCTCAGGCCGTGCGCCTAATAGCATGAGGTTTCATAACAAGGCAAGGGAGAATTATGCGGGAAGGGAATTTTCTCTTTGCCATGAACGGAATCGAGGATGTAGGCGGGTTGGCAAAGGCCGGAACATTTCCGCCAGATTTCCTCCATGATGTGTTTTCCCTGTTGTATATCTACCTGAAAATGTCCCGCGCCGAGAACAGGCTCGCATTGAAAAAGATAGTACGGGCGGACGCCGATGCGTTGCAGCCCGTAAACAAGATCCCGCATGACGGTAAAGGAATCGTTCACTTTTTTGAGGAGTACCGACTGATTAGAAATCGGCACGCCGCTTGCCAGAACCATCTCACAAGCCTTGGCCGCATCCGCTGTAATTTCAGCATGATGGTTGAATTGCGTGTTAAGCCACAGGGGCCGGTGGCGTTTCAAAATCCGGCAAAGGGATTTTGTAATCCGCATGGGCATGACAACGGGCATACGAGTACCGATACGTAAAATCTCAACATGGGAAATACTGCGCAAAGCGCCAAGCAAGGCATCAAGTTTTCCATCGGGCATGGCAAGGGGATCTCCTCCGGAAAGAATAACCTCACGAATACCTTTTTGTCTGCCGATATAGTCAATCATCTGTTTCAGCCGGTTTTCAGTAAGGGAGGCCGTCGTCTGCCGTGCCCAGAAGCGTTTTCTATTGCAATGACGGCAGTGAACGGCGCAAATATGATTGGTCAGAATAAGACAGCGGTCATCATAACGATGTATCAGGCCGGCAACAGGCATAAACCTTTCTTCCTGCAAGGGATCAGGAGAAAGGCTGTCGTGATTGTCAAGTTCTTCTTTCCGGGGAATACATTGCGCCATAACAGGGGCAGCATTTCCACAGAGAGAAAGATAATAAGGCGTTACCAGAAAGGGGTAATGCTTTACCACGCCGGCGATGGTTTCAGCGTCCTCATTTTGCCAAATCCTCCGCGGGAGCCGCGTAACATCACTCAGGCGATGGGAGAACTGCCAATGCCAACTCTCCCAATCCTTTTGGGAGACCGTTCCCCAAATCTCTTCGATCACGTCATTTGGGAGGGTCATTTTCTGTCAGCATCGGCCAAACTGGAAATTGATAAGGCTGCCATGTGTCTCCCTCGTATAAAACACGTTCCAGGAAAAGGCCGGAAGGCGGGGCCGTATATTGGGCCGGAATATCCGAAGTGGTTTTCAGCATGTTACGCACATCCTGAACGGCGAGGTTGCCCCGTCCCGTTTCTACGGTTATTCCCACTAAACGGCGGATCATCTTCCAGAGAAAGTGAGAACCGGCAAAACGGAAGATAAGAAGATAATCTTGTTTCTTTAAGGTGGAAAAATCTATTTTGACCAGGGAGGAGTTCTTTTTGTTCCGTCTCTTATCGGCGAAGGAGGAAAAATCGTGAAGTCCTTTAAACAGCGACATCGTTTCTTCCATGATTTTCAAATCGAGGCGGTCTTTTACCCACCAGACGTATCGTTTGCCAAAGGCAGTTCTTTTTTCCGAAATGAAATAAAGGTAGCTTCTTTCTTTTGCATCGTGACGCGCATGGAAATCTGGTTTTGCCTCTTCCATACGCAAAATGTTAATACCGGAGGGCAGGGCGTCGTTCAATTTTTCCCAGGTTGGGCGGAGGGGCAGTTTTCGCTGCGTCTCCATATGGGCTACCTGCCCCAGGGCATGGACACCCGCGTCCGTTCGTCCCGCCCCCTGGATATCTACGTTGCACTCCAAAACCTGTTCCGCTGTTTTAATCAGTGTTCCCTGGATCGTTTTGGCGTTTGTCTGATCCTGCCAGCCGCGATAGGCTGTTCCATCATATTCTATGAGCATTTTATAGCGCGGCAAATTAACAATCCTTATAGTTTGAATCTTACATTTTGATTGACGAAAATACAAAGTCCGGCGAAGATAGGATTTCCCTTTATAAGATAAGGGAAGTATATGTCCAGCATTTATTCTTCCCGGAGGACATTGTTCAAATCAGGCGCAATGCTATCAGGCCGAAACGATTTTGAAAAGTGTGGAAAATACCGCATTGCCTTGAAAAATGACCATGTACCTCATGATTACACCACGATAAGGACGCTCGATGGCTCGCGTAAAAAAAGAGAAGGCTTCAGAGCCGCTGGAAAAACAGCTTTGGGGTGCGGCGGACAAGCTGCGCAAGAACATCGACGCGGCCGAGTACAAGCATGTGGTGCTCGGCCTTATCTTTCTGAAATACATTTCCGACTCCTTTGAGGAGCTTTACGCGCTGCTCAAAGCCGGGGAAGGTGAGTTCGACGGCGCCGATCCGGAAGACAAGGACGAGTACAAGGCCAAGAACGTCTTTTTCGTACCGCAGCCTGCGCGCTGGAAGCATCTCCGCGACAACGCAAAAAAGCCGGAAATCGGCAAGTTGGTTGACGAGGGTATGGACGCCATCGAAAAGGAGAATCCTACCCTTAGAGGCGTATTACCCAAGGTATATGCCCGACAGAATCTTGACCCGGCCAGCCTCGGTGGTCTCATCGACCTTGTATCCAACATTGCCCTTGGTGATACAAAGGCTCGCAGCGCGGACATCCTGGGCCATGTATTTGAATACTTCCTCGGCGAATTCGCCCTGGCGGAAGGCAAAAAGGGCGGGCAGTTCTACACGCCCCGCTCCATTGTCGAACTCCTGGTTGCCATGCTGGAGCCGTACCAGGGGCGGGTCATGGACCCCTGCTGCGGCAGCGGCGGCATGTTTGTCCAGAGCGAAAGGTTTGTCAGGGAACACCAGGGCCGTATCAAGGACTTGACTCTCTTCGGGCAGGAAAGCAACCAGACCACCTGGCGGCTGGCAAAAATGAACCTTGCCATTCGCGGTATCGACAGTTCCCAGATCAAATGGAACAACGAAGGCTCGTTTTTGAATGATGCCTTAAAGGATGCCCGGGCCGACCACATCATCGCCAATCCTCCCTTCAACGACAGCGATTGGAGCGGCGAGATGCTGCGTTCCGATGCCCGCTGGCAATATGGCGTGCCCCCCACGGGCAACGCCAATTTCGCTTGGCTCCAGCATTTTGCTTTTCATCTGGCCCCGTCCGGGCAGGCCGGGATTGTGTTGGCAAAGGGAGCACTGACCAGCAAAAGCAGCGGCGAGGGCGAAATTCGCCGCCGCATGATCGAGGAGGGCAACCTCATCGACTGCATCGTCAATCTGCCCGCCAAGCTCTTTTTGAACACCCAGATTCCGGCGGCCCTGTGGTTTTTGGCGCGTGACCGCACCAACCACAAGTTCCGCAACCGCAGCGGGGAGATTCTGTTCATCGACGCCCGCAACATGGGGGAGCTCATCAACCGCCGCACGCGCATCCTGACGCAGAACGACATCAAAACCATCGGCGACACCTATCACAACTGGCGAAGCCCGGACGGAGACTATGAAGACGTAAAGGGTTTTTGCGCTTCCGTCTCCCTTGAGCGGGTCAGGGAACTGGATTTTGTTCTCACACCGGGGCGCTATGTGGGTTTGCCGGATGAAGAGGACGATTTTAATTTTGCCGAGCGTTTTGCCTCCCTGACCGCCGAACTGGAAGCGCAGATGGCGGAAGGTATCGCCCTTGATGAACGCATCCGCCAAAACCTTGCAAAAGTGGAGGTGTCGGGCGATGGGTGATAAGCACGAAATCATCATCTACCAAACCGTTGACGGTTTGGCAAAAATTGACGTCCGTATGCAGGGCGAAACCTTGTGGCTTACTCAAGCGCAGATTGCGCAGCTATTTGGGCGGGAACGGTCTGTCATCACAAAGCATATCCGCAATATCTTCGCGGAGGACGAGCTTGACGAAAAAAGCAATGTGCAAAATTTGCACATTCCAAATTCTGATAGGCCCGTTGCGCTTTATACCCTCGACATCATTCTTGCCGTTGGTTACCGCGTCAAGTCGCCGCGTGGAACGCAGTTCCGGCAATGGGCGACAAGAGTTTTGCATGAGTATCTGCAAAAAGGCTTTTCCATAAACGACGACTTTTTAAAAAATATGGGCGGCGGCGTTTACTGGAAAGAGCTTCTGGATCGCATCCGCGACATTCGTGCCAGCGAAAAGGTGAT
>JAITWQ010000162.1 GCA_031285215.1 Syntrophobacterales bacterium
CAAACCCTGGATATTAACGCCATCACTCCCCTGGAAGCGATGAACTATCTCGGAGCGTGGAAGAAAAAAATAGCACACCTGCTGTAGTCCCGCGCCAGCATGACTATTTGATACAGACGCGCCGCACCTGCTTAATATCCGTCAGCCCGTCAAGGGCCTTAACGATGCCGTCCTGAAGCAGGGTGGTCATTCCCTCTTCCATGGCCGTGTTCCTGAGAACTTCAACGGTTGCCTTTTTTTGGATGTGCCTTTTAATCTCGTCCGAGTTAATGAGCAGCTCGTGAATAGCCATTCGCCCTTTATAGCCGCTCTTATCGCAGACATCGCACCCTTTGGGTTCGTAGAGGACAAACTTGTCATTGTAAGGCCT
This sequence comes from Syntrophobacterales bacterium, assembly GCA_031285215.1. GTDB lineage: Bacteria > Desulfobacterota > Syntrophia > Syntrophales > JAAYKM01 > JAAYKM01. The sequence goes on from JAITWQ010000162.1 coordinate 371, forward strand.
GTTTAACTTCTTGAAGTAGTTCTCACCGTAAATTTCAACAAGATCATCATATTCCCTCTGCGTTGGATGATAGGCGGCCTTGCAGTTTTTACATAGGGTGCGGACCAGCCGCTGGGCGGCAATGCCCAACAGGGAATCGGCAAAATTAAGAGGGTCAATCCCCATATCAAGAAGGCGCACAATCGTTTCCGGGGCGCTGTTTGTATGGAGAGTACTCAAGACCAAATGTCCCGTCAGTGAGGCCTCAACGCCGATTTTGGCCGTTTCAAAGTCACGCATTTCTCCGACCATAATAACATCGGGATCGGCGCGGAGAAACGAACGCATGGCCGCAGAAAAATCAAAGCCGATCTTGGGTTGCACCTGTACCTGGCGCAGTCCGTATTGGGTTATTTCAACGGGATCCTCCGCTGTCCATATTTTCTTTTCCGGCGTGTTTATATGATGAAGAGCCGCGTGCAGGGTGGTGGTTTTTCCCGAACCCGTGGGGCCGACAACAAGGACCATCCCGTAAGGCTTGGCAACAACGCCTGCCAGTTCATTATAATTCCGCTTGGAAAGACCCACACTATCCATATCAAAAACTTCGTTTTTGGCCAAGATTCTCATCACCACATCTTCACCACCGCCCTGGGTGGGAATCGTCGCGACACGAAGCTCTATTTCTTCACCGTTGGAGCGCTTGAACTTTATTTTCCCGTCCTGGGGCAATCGTTTAATCGTAATGTCCAGGTTAGACATGATTTTGATGCGCGATACAACGGCGGCCCGGTAGTTAAAAGGCAGAGTCTGGTAAACGGAACAATCGCCGTCAATGCGAAAACGTACTTCCACATTTTTTCTGCCCATGTTTGGCTCAACGTGAATATCCGATGACCTGCGATTACAGGCATCATTAATGATCTTGTTGACAAGCTGCATAATGATGCTGTCCGTCTCATCAATGCCGTCAATATCTTCTTCATCATCACGGTGATCCCCTTCGTCCAGTCTGCCCAGCAGATCATTGATAGAAGATTCCTTGATGGGCGCGCGAAAGAAAAGGTTAATGTATTTGAGAATGTCGTCAGGAAAGGCCACATCGTATTGAACGGCCTTTGTCTTTAAAAGGCTCTCAATCATATCCCGTTTGAGAATGTTGTTGGGATCGTCAACAATAATCCGGATTTTATCGCCTATTCTGCCAATGGGAACCCAAAGCTCCCGCCGCAGGTAATCTTTTTTCAGAGCGCCCAGTAAGTCTCCGGGAATGGGCATCTCTTCATTGTAAGAGACGTAGGTGCAGTGGTAAAATTCCTCGAAGGAGCGGCCAAGATCCGCCTTGGAAATTTTGTACTTGGTCATCAGGAAATCTTCTATGGTCGTCTTGAGTTCCCTCGAGTCTTCCCAGGCGCTGTCAAGGGCGTCTTCGGAAAGAAGATCACGCGTGATCAGATAGTCAAAACGGGTCCGCCTTCTTTTTGATAAGCGCTCCTGATTATAGAAGGCAACGGCCAGCACCTCCGCTATCTCCTGGAGGAATCCAATTTCCTCATCGGAAAATCGTCCCGGTTTTTTTCTGTTCAAAATCTGAATGACGCCCATCAGGACGCCTTCCCGCAGAATCGGCGCGGACAGAATCTGCTTGGTGGTAAAACCCGACTTTTTATCCCAGCTGGAGTCAAAAGTGAGCTGTTTATCAATTTTTCTGATTTCTTCCGTCTGATAAGCATCGGCAATATTAAGAACCTGCCTTTTATTAGCCGTACAGCCGGCAATACTGCTGTTGTTGATGGGAAGGCGGATTTCCTTGAGCTGACTTGCCGCCAGCAGCATGGAATAGATCTCCTTGCGGGGGCGGTCAACCACATAAATGGTCATGGTTTCTGCGTCAAACAGTTTCAGGATGTCTTCTTTCAGATCAACGAGAATCTGTTTAAGGTTTTGGGCTGCGTGAATACGATTGGTAATATCCTGAAGGGCCTTTCGTATTTGCAGCTTCTCTTCCAGTTCGGAAATTTGCTTGCTGATAAAATCTAAGTCCATACCTGTTCCTCAAAAGTTAGTAGGGAAAAAGAAACGGAATCATAAAACCACAATAAAACGTAAACAACATACATCAATTGTCTGTAGAAATATACGTAAAATCCGCAATGCCATGAAACAGCGATGAAACTTCCCGCAGCAGGAAGAGACGATTATGTTTTATTTTTTCCTCCTTGGCCATGACTAAAACAGCATCAAAGAAAAGATCAATTGGTTCTTTTAACTTTGTTAACTCGCCTAAGGCGGAAGAAAAGTCCTCTTCCCGGATATGCCTGAGAGTCGTAGCGCTTATGGCCTTACAGGAAGAGAAAAGATCTGCTTCTGTCTGGTTTTCAAATAAATCGGGATCAACGGAACCCTTTGCCGAAAAACCCTTGCTGATATTTTCCACCCGCTTAACTGCCGCAGTGAGGGAGAGAAAATCAGTGTGCGTCTTGAACGCTTCCAAGGCCTTTATTTTCTTGCCGCAGCGGTAAAGATTCCATTCATTGGCAGCCATAACAGCATGAATGACATCGTAAGAAAATCCCTGCAATCCCATTTGATACTCAAACCGGTTCCGGAAAAAATCAAGGACGTCTTTTTTTACATCCGCCGGCGGGCGGGTGATTTTTTCACCAAGAATACGCAAACTGGCGTCTGTCAGCTGGCCCATATCCAGATTATATTTTTTATGGAGAATAATATTGATGATTCCTATGGCCTGCCGCCTCAGGGCGTAGGGGTCAGCCGTTCCCGAGGGAATAACGTTTACGCCGAAAAATCCCGCAATGGTATCAAGCTTGTCGGCAATACTGACAATGGCTCCCGGCTCTGTTTCCGGCAAAGCGCCGGCGGCGGCTATGGGGAGGTAGTGTTCATAAACAGCCTGGGCTACGAGGGGATTTTCCCCTTCCCGCAGTGAATATTCACGTCCCATAATTCCCTGAAGCTCGGGAAACTCACCCACCATACGCGTATCCAAATCAGCTTTGGCAATGTAGGCGGTACGGTCAACGAGAGGACACAGGGCGGGGTCAATCTGATCGGCCAGGTAAAGAGCCAGTTGGCGGAATCGCTGCACCTTTTCAAAGGATGTACCCAGTTTGGTGTGAAAAATGACCTGCTTCAGATCTTCCACCCGATCGTCAAGGCGAGTCTTCTGATCTTCCTGGAAGAAGAAGTCAGCGTCGGACAGGCGTGCGCGAATCACCTTTTCATTGCCCCGGCGGACAAGGGCAGGATCACGGGGCCTGGTGTTGTTAATAGTGATAAAATGGGCCATGAGATCGTTATTCTCCGCCACGACGGGAAAGTATTTTTGATGGGATATCATGGACGTAATGAGCACTTCCCTGGGCAGCTTCAAATAATCGGAAGAGAAACTGCCGCAAACGGCATTGGGGTATTCAACGAGAAAGGTAACGGTATCAAGGAGATCGGGATCGACAATCGGTTTGCCGCCCACCTCGGCGGCAATGGCGTGTATCTCTTCCAAAATGATTTTTTTTCTTTCTTCCGGATCAACGATAACATAATTTGCCCGCGCCTTTTCCAGATAATCGGTAAATCCGGAAACGACAAAAGATGTATTGCTCATAAAGCGGTGGCCCCGGGAACTGTTGCCGCTGGCAATATCTTCGACAGCGAAAGGAACGATTTCCGCACCGTAGAGCGCGGCAATCCAGTGAATGGGGCGGGCGAAGCGAAAATCATAATCAGACCAGCGCATGGATTTACGAAAGGGAATTTCCGTGACCAATTTGAGGAGAAGGGGAGGCAGAATATCCATGGCTGCGGCTCCCGGCAGCTGTTTGCGGACGCAGAGATATTCACCCTTGTCTGTGGTTACGGTTTCAATCGCGGAAAAATCCACGCTTTGACTTTTTGCGAAACCCTGGGCTGCCGGAGTTAATTGACCATTGGCGTCAAAGGCGGCTTTTTTGGCCGGCCCTAATTTCTCAACGACCATGTCATCCTGTTTCTCATGCAGATCCGCAACGACAAGACACAGGCGTCTTGGTGTTCCCATGGTCTGAATTGCGCCATGCTGCAGATGGTTTTCCGTCAATATGGAAGCGGCCATCTCTTTCATGTCCTCAAGGGCTTTTTGGAGAAACGCCGCGGGGATTTCTTCTGTCCCGATTTCCAGGAAAAGTTCTTTACCCATTAGTGGAATCCTTTCAGATCCTTTTTCCGTTGATTTATGCCTTTTTCAACAGAGGATAACCCATTTCTTGCCTTTGGGCGAGATAGGTTTCCGCGCTGAGCTTGGCGAGATTTCTGACCCGGCCGATATAGCTTGTTCTTTCCGCCACGCTGATTGCCCCCCGTGCGTTAAGGAGATTGAATGTGTGTGAGCATTTCAGGCAGTAATCGTAGGCAGGAAGGACAAGACCATCAGCTGCAACCCGTATTCCTTCCTTTTCGTACATGGCAAATAGCTGACGGAGCATGTCAATATCTGCCTTTTCAAAATTATAGACAGACCATTCCACTTCTCCCCGGTGATGGACGTCACCGTAAGTAACGTGGTCATTCCATTGCAGATCATACACATTATCAATGTTTTGGATATACATGGCGATACGTTCAATGCCATAGGTAATTTCCACGCAGACAGGTTTCAGATCAAAGCCGCCCACCTGCTGAAAATAGGTGAACTGTGTAATTTCCATTCCGTCCAGCCATACTTCCCAGCCAAGCCCCCAGGCGCCAACGGTGGGTGATTCCCAGTCATCTTCAACAAAGCGGATGTCATGATCCAGGGGATCAATACCAAAACTCTGCAAAGATTTCAGATAAAGGTCTTGGATGTTGGCCGGCGAAGGTTTCATGATAACCTGGAATTGATAATAATGCTGCAGCCGATTGGGATTTTCTCCGTACCTGCCGTCTGTTGGCCGGCGTGACGGTTCAATATAGGCTACATTCCATGGTTCAGGCCCCAAGGCGCGCAGAAATGTTGCCGGATTAAATGTTCCGGCTCCCACTTCCAGATCGTACGGATGCTGAATGACGCACCCCTGATCAGCCCAGTATCGCTGCAGGGCGAAGATCAATTCCTGAAAAGTCACTGTATCCTCCTTTGAGGTTTTACTGGCAAAAGTGATGAGAAAATGCAAGTTTCAAACCAAGGGCTAACTAGCACGATGATTTCATCGTGTCAACATGAAATGCCCTATATAAACAAGGTGAT
>JAITWQ010000069.1 GCA_031285215.1 Syntrophobacterales bacterium
AAAAAGGGGCAGATACATGGGATTCAGGGAAGCCAGCAGACCGCTGTCAATCGTTTCCATCAGAGGGTCTTTGATCCGGCGTGGTAATTCGAGGTCCGTGGCCCTGATGCGGGTGTTGCGCCCGGCCATCTTGCGCCTGTTTTCCGTCAAAATCAGCTCGCTGGCCGCTGTGATCTGAAAATCAACGATTTCCTCAATAGATCGCTGGGATACGGAATCAAAACGGCGGATGGATTCAATCTCATCGCCCATTCGCTCCATACGGAAAGGCGTGGGGGAATGGGGAGGAAAGAGATCAACAATATGGCCGCGGATACTGAAATCTCCCCTCTCTTCAACCAGGGTTTGTCTGGTGTAGCCCATAAGGACGAGTTTTTCCGCCAGGCTTTCCCCGTCAATCGTATCGCCCATGGCTAAGGTAAAACTGTATTCCTCAAAGACGCTTCTGGGGATACAGTTCTGAATGAGGGCGGGCAGGGAAGTCACCACCAGCATTTTCCGGCCTTGTAAGAGATGGGTCAGGACGCGCAGGCGGTCCATGGCCGTTTCCTTCTGGGGGACGAGAAAATCCGTTGTCATGATATTCCAGGCCGGATAGCGCAGCACATGGGATTGGTCCAGGAAAACGCGGCAGTCCTGATAAAAGGTCAGGGCTTCCTTTTCCGTAGGCAAAACCGCGATAAGCGGCCGGGTTTGCCGGGAAAAAATGTGGGACATAAGGAAACTCTTCGCCGCCTCTTGCAAACCCCTCAGGGTGACGTGCTGCCCCTGTTCCAGGGCGGCAAGTATTTTCCCCGCCGGCGTCTTTTGCAGACGTAGGGCGGACTCAATGGTTCTTTTCAAGGCAGTAATCCGCAGGAAAGTCAGGGCGTTGAGGGGGGTGATTTAGCGAGGGCCAGCATTTTTTCCAGGGAAGAGAGGGCCTTGAGGCGCTTGTCTTCCGGCAGGGTGACGATATGGGTCATATTGGTGAGACCGGTGTAAATATCTTCAAGGGTTGTATATTTCATCGTTTCGCAGATCATGTTCTCGGAGGCGGGAATCAGTGTTTTTCCGGGATTTTCCTTTCCCATCTGTACCAGAATACCCGTTTCCGTAGCGATGATAAATGTTTTCTGGCTTGCCTTCCGGACAAATTCCAGCATCGCCGCTGTTGAGCCGACAAAATCGGCGGCTCTGAGGACGTCCGGCGTACATTCGGGATGGGCGAGAACAGGAGCGCCGGGATAATCTGCTTTTCTTTTTATTATATCATCAATGTTTAAAGACTGATGGACAGGGCAATACCCCTCCCAGGGAATAATTGCTGCCGATGCCGACAGCGCCGTATATCGCGCCAGGTTTCCGTCAGGAATAAAAAGGATTTCTTTTTTGTCTTTTATAGAATGAACGACATTGAGGGCGTTGGCCGATGTGCAGCAGATGTCGCTCAGTGCCTTGATGGCGGCGCTGGAATTGATATAAGTGACGACGGCGGCTTCGGGATGTGACTGCCGCGCTTTTTGCAGCTGTTCCGGGGTGATCATATCCGCCAGGGGGCAGCCGGCGTCCGGCCTCGGGATGAGGACAGTTTTATCAGGACACAGAATGGCGGCGCTTTCGGCCATGAAGTGGACGCCGGCAAAAACAATGATTTCTGCGTCCGTTTTGGCCGCCTCAATGCACAGAGAAAGGGAGTCGCCTAAAATATCAGCGATTTCCTGAACTTCGCGGCGCTGATAGTAATGGGCGAGGAGAATCGCCTTTTTCTGCCTTAACAGGGCAACGATATTTTTTTGCAGATCTGAAAGGGGCATGACAATGAAGAATCCTGATTTTTATTCCGGGAAAGACTGATATTTTCCTCCGTGTTTCCCGCCAAATGTGGGAGGATTATAAATATAAATCAGAATAATTCAAGTTTAAAATCGGCCATGCTGTCTTTTCCGCGAATATATAAAAAATGCAGCTCTCCAAACAAGCACCGCGATAATAACCGAATTTTTAAATTTTTCGGTCACTGATTTTTGTCTCTGCCCTTCGTTTCTGCGCCCGGACGAGGCTTTGCCCTGTCCGGCATCATGAGCTTAAAGTGCCCGCAGATATTCGGGACGAAGCGCCCCCTTGTCCGCGCTTTCAATAACCTGATTGATCATGGCGATTGTCCGCTCCTTATCTTGGGGAAGTCTGGCGCGGATCGGCAAATAATTGGAAGCGTGGTTCGCGGTGAAAAAACAGTCAGAAAACTGAGAATGGGAAATAATCATGCTTAATTCCCGCAAATAGCCAAACTGATCGGGCTGCGGCAGTTTCCCCTGCTGATAATCATCATAAATAGGCGTACCCGGCAAAATCATCAGGGTGAGGGCGCCTGCGTATTGAGGATCAATGGCCGTCAATACCCTGGCCGTTTCCATGGCATGTTCCTCCGATTGGTCAACACCTCCCAAGCCCAAAATAACGGTCACGGAAAGGATCATACCCGCCTGGCGGAGTCGTCTGCCGGCTTCAATGGTCTGTTCCGCCGTCACACCTTTTTGAATTTTTTGCAGCAGGGCGTCGCTTCCCGTCTCCACACCCAGATAGACCATGGACAGCCCCAAGTCACGCAGTTCCTTCAGTTCTTCCGGCGTCTTTCTCAAGGCGCTTTTGGCGTTGCCGTAGGTGCTGATACGCTCAACGCCTTTGATTTCCGCCTTAATCATGCGCAGAATCTCCTTCAGGCGTTCCTGGGGGATGATCAGGGCGTCTCCGTCACATAAAAACACTTTTTCAATGCGGCCGTATCGCCCCGCTTCCAAAACGTCTTCCCGAATCTCCTCCATGCTTTTAATGCGAAACTTTTTACCCTTAAAGGTTTCGCAGAAGGTACACCGGTTATGGGAACATCCCACGGTCACCTGCAATAACAGGCTATACGCCTCACTGGGAGGCCTGATGATCATTCCTTCGTATTTCATATGACTAACCTCGCAAATGTTATTGACCGATCTCTCCCATTTTCATTCGCCGGGAGCGGGAAAAAGATATAATACTCTCCCGGAAAAGACAAGGCGGGAAACAAATCGCAACATTATGCCTTGACAGGATTATTCCCTTTTTTATATAGTGGTTAATATAGTCGTCTTCATGATCAGCGACATAACCTGTAAAATCACATGTATATTTATGTCAATACAATCATTATCCGGATTCCCAGTCATGGCAACGCGGTCATGTGGATAAAACCGGGATTTGCCATGGACTCCTGCGGAGCGGCGGGATAAAAAGGCAGCGAAAGGAAAGTCAGACATGACAAAAAAAAGAGTGGTTATGGATTCCGAGCAGTTTGACCGGTCCATCACGCGCATGGCATGTGAGATACTGGAAAAGAACAAAGGCATCGCCAATCTTGCCCTCATCGGTATCAGGACGCGCGGTGTTCCCCTGGCGCAAAGAATCCATGACAAAGTATCGCGCATAGAAAAAGGACATGTCCCCTTAGGCATCCTGGACATCACCCTTTACCGTGATGATATTGGCTTGCGGAAGGAAAAACCGCGCCTCGAAAAAACGGACATCCCCTTTTCCCTGGACGATAAAACGGTTGTTCTCATTGACGACGTTCTCTTTACGGGAAGAACAATCCGGGCAGCCATGGACGCTCTTATCGACTTCGGACGCCCGCGGCGGATTCATCTGGCCGTTCTGGTAGATCGCGGTCATCGTGAACTTCCCATTTGCGCCGATATCGTCGGGAAGGATCTTTCCTCATCCCTGCGGGAGGCGGTTTCCGTCCGGCTGCAAGAAATTGATCAGGTGGATGAAGTCGTGATTGAGAAAATTAAATAGACTTTAACCATCGTTCTGCCACCAACCCACTGAGGACATCGCCATGAAGTGGAACAAAAAAGATATTTTGGGAATAAAGGAGCTTTCCCCGGACGAAATTCAATTTATCCTGGATACGGCTGATTCCTTTGTGGAAATATCCACGCGGGACATTAAGAAAGTTCCCACTTTGCGCGGCAAAACCATTATTAACTTTTTTGTCGAAGCAAGTACGCGGACAAGGACGTCTTTTGAAATAGCGGGAAAACGATTAAGCGCGGATACGGTAAACATTTCACCGTCTTCCAGCAGCCTCGTAAAGGGAGAGACGCTGTTGGACACGGCCAGAAATCTTGAAGCCATGAGTTCCGATATTGTCGTTATCCGCCATCACGCCTCAGGCGTTCCCCATATGATTGCCAAACATACTCGCTCCTCCATTATTAACGCCGGCGATGGAACCCACGAACATCCCACCCAGGCTCTTTTGGATATGATGACCATCCAGTCGGAGAAAGGCTCCATAAGCGGGCTGAAAATCGCCATTGTCGGCGATATTTTCCACAGCCGCGTCGCCCGCTCCAACATCCTGGGCATGACAAAGATGGGAGCGGATGTGCATGTTGCCGGGCCGGCCACCATGCTGCCCCCTTTCGTTGATCAATGGGGAGTTTCCGTACACACCCACATGGATGACGCCATCCGCAATGCCGATGTAATCATGATGTTGCGGATTCAGACGGAGAGGGAAAATCAGAATATTTTCCCCTCCCTGCGGGAGTATTCCCGCTATTACTGCTTAAACAGCGATAAAGTAAAACTGGCCAGACAAGATGTAATGGTCATGCACCCCGGCCCGATGAACAGGGGCGTTGAGATTTCCTCTGACGTCGCCGACGGCGTACATTCCGTCATTCTTAAACAGGTCGCTTATGGAATAGCCCTGCGCATGGCCCTTTTATATCTTCTCGCGGGAGAAACGAAATGAAGATACTGCTGGAAAACGGCCGCCTTACAGATCCCTCTCAGACGATGGACGAAACAGGCGATATTCTCATTGAAAACGGACAAATTTCACGCATCGGCCCCCGCCTGAGAGCCGCATTATCCGCGTCGGAAATTCAGGATACGGCTGTCTTTGACCTCACCGGCATGGTTGCCGCACCGGGTTTGATTGACATGCACACCCATCTGCGCGAGCCGGGGTTTGAATACAAGGAAACCATTGCCTCCGGTTCCGCCGCCGCCGCCGCCGGAGGATTCACCTCCATCGCCTGCATGGCGAACACAGATCCCTGCAATGACAATCGTTCCGTAACAGAATATATTATAAAACAGGCGCGGCAGTGCGGTCTTGTTCGGGTTTACCCTGTCGGCGCAATTTCTTCCGGCCTGAAAGGGACGGCTCTGGCGGAATACGGAGACATGAAGGAAGGAGGCATTGTCGCCCTTTCCGATGACGGCAAGCCGGTAATGAACAGTCATCTCATGAAGGCGGCCCTGGAATACGCCGCTTCTCTTAAATTGCCGGTAATCGCCCACTGCGAAGACATCAATCTTTCCGGCAGCGGCGTCATGAACGAGAGTTTCTTTTCCACGGAATTGGGGCTTCCCGGTATTCCTTCCATTGCCGAAGAATCCATGATTGCCCGCGATATTCTTCTTGCCGGATATACGCGCACCGCCGTACACATCGCCCATGTCAGCACAAAGGGAGGGGCGGAACTGATACGCACGGCCAAAAAGAAAGGTATTCACGTCACGGCGGAAACGGCCCCGCATTATTTCACCCTCTGCGATGAATCCCTGCGTACCTTCGACACCTGCCTGAAAGTCAATCCTCCCCTGCGTTCACGGGAAGATGTGGAGGCGATTAAGGATGCCCTCAAAGACGGCACGATTGACGCCATTGCCAGCGATCATGCGCCCCATGCCATAACGGAAAAGGATGTCGAGTTTGAGTACGCCCTCTCCGGTATGATCGGTCTGGAAACATCACTGGCCCTCTCCCTGCGTCTGGTTGCGGAAAAAGTTCTTACCCTGCCTCAACTGATAGAAAAAATGAGTGTAAATCCCGCCCGCATTCTCCGTCTCCCCCTGGGGAGCCTTGCTTTGGGCGCACCGGCCGATATCACCGTTTTTGACGCCAATCATTCATGGACAGTGGACAGAGAACAATTTTTTTCCAAAAGCAAAAATACTCCCTGCAACGGCTGGCAAATGACAGGAAAAGCAATGATGACCCTGGTGGACGGGGAAGTAAAATATAACGCCCTCCCTGACGCGAAATAACCGGTATTCCAGGCAATTTGATGCTCCATAAGACAACCTTGAAAACGAACGGGATCGTACTGCGAACCACGGACTATCTAGAATCGGATCGCATCGTTGTTCTCCTCACCGAAGACGCGGGTAAGATAACGGGCATAGCGAAAGGCGCCCGCAAAAGCCGCATCCGCTTTGCCAATGTTCTGGAGCCTTTCTCTCACCTTTCCCTTGTGTTGTCGCAGAAAAAAGGAAACCGCATGGCCTTTATTGAAGAGGCGGCCACTATCCATCATTATCCCGCCATTCGCGCCAATCTGGAAAAAACGCTGACGGCATCTTATTTCATGGAACTGATGGAGCAATTTCTCTGGGAAGAAAAATCAGGCACCCACATTTTTCAGCTGGCCTGCGAATACCTGGCCCTGATGGAAGAAAACCACGAGGGGAAAAGTTTTGTCCGCTTTTTTGAATTGCGCTTCCTGCAACTGCTTGGTTATGAACCTGTCCTTGATCGCTGCACCATTTGCGCCTCCCCGCTTCAATCTTCTTCATCTTATGGATTCAGTCCCTCGGCAGGCGGTATTCAGTGTCCCGGATGTATTGAACAGCGCCGCACAGCCGATATTATTCCCGCCTCTGTGGGGGCGATCCGCACCTTGCTTTTAGGGAAGAATTCGCCGCCCCTTCTCATGGAGCGTATCATTATGACGGAACAATGCGCCTGTGAATGCCGCCTTCTGCTCTGCGGTTTCATCAGGCACCTGCTGGGAAAAGAACTGAAATCCCTGTCTGTCTTGCATGAAATACAAAAAATGAACCTGTAGGCGACCGCATATTTTGCCCGAAACGGGCGATAATTACTAACATTACATTGTACAGGCATAATGATTTCAAAATGGAATTACAGGTGCATATCGTTTTTTTGATAGCATTTTATCCATGTTTTCGGTATTATTAAAGTATTCGTTTGCTTCCCCTCCCTGGAAGCCTTGGAGATCGGGAGCTTGTCTGTGAATTTGCTTTCGCGGCATTGCCATGAGAAAAGCCGATATGTTTTCGTTGCTGCAACGAGGGGTTTTTAAAAAAATCGCCATTGGGCTGGCAGGATTTTTGCTCTTTTTTGTCCTGTTTGGCCTTTTTGCTGCGCCCGCCCTTATTAAAAAGGCCGTTATCAAAGAAATATCTCACTACCTGCAGCGGGAAGTGGCCATTGAAGCGATACAGGTCAATCCTTTGCGCCTGTCTTTGACGTTTAAGGGCTTTACCGTATGGGAACGCGGCAGCAGCGAGGTTTTGTTTTCTTTTCAGGAATTGTTCCTTAATTTGAAAATAGTATCCCTGTTCAAGGGAGCCCTTGTCGCCAAAGAGGCGACGCTGCAAACCCCTTTCTTCCATCTGATCCGCCACCAGGACGAATCTTACAATATAGATGATCTTCTCCCTTCGCCTGATGACAAAGATGCCCCTCCCTTTCTGTTTTCCCTGAATAACATTCGCGTCATTGACGGTAAAATGGTGTTTCAGGACACTCCCAAAGGGGCGCGCCACCTGATCGAAAATATACAGATAGACCTCCCCTTTATTTCCAATATGGACTACTACGTTGATACTTTCGTTACGCCATCCTTTGGCGCTCTTATCAACGGAACCCAATATACCCTGCGCGGCCGGACCAAACCTTTTGAAACATCGCTTCAGACGGACTTTGATATTACCTTTAAAGATCTTAACCTCACCACCTATCTCGCCTACCTTCCCTGGAAGATAAAGGGCCGGATTCCTTCCGCTTTTCTTGACGCGGATGCGAAATTAACCTTTTCTCAGGGCCAAAAGAAAGATCAGCGGCTTCTTCTCCATGGTCAGTTCCTGCTGAAAAACGCGGCCCTGGACGATCAGGAAAAACGCCCCGTCCTTCGTTTGCCTTATGTGGCCGTTAATCTCGCTTCCAGCGACATCATGTAGGATAATATTCGCCTGAACAGTTTGGTCATTCGCGATCCGGAGATAAATCTTCACCTTAACCACCAGGGCGAGTGGAATATCCTTTCTCTCTGGGAGGAGGCGAAAAAAGAGGCCAGCACGAGGGGAAACACCGGAGGAAGAGCAGAGGGGCAAACGAAAAAGACCATCGTGACGGTAGAGGCCTTTGAGATAACAAATGGAACTCTTTCTTATCGTGACAGCGGATTGAAAACCCCCTTTCAGTTCTCTTTAAAGGATGTGCAGATTAAAGGAGATCATTTTTCGACCATTCCCCTTGAGGAAGGGCGCGTAGCGATGAACTTTTCGCTGCCGGCTCAGGGAAGGGCGGAGCTAAGCGGCTCTTTCGGCATCGAACCCCGCTTCACCGCTCGTTTGGATATGAATATCAACAAGCTGATCCTGCCCCTTTTTCAAGGATATATGGAACGGTTTTTCAATGTGAAGATTGCCAAAGGCAATCTTTCCTCCCAGGGACAGCTGCAGCTGGAACGGGAACCGGGAAAAGAGATGGCATATCAATTTTCCGGCGATGCCTCCCTGAACAGTTTTAGTTTTCTGGACACGGTTCAATATAATGAACTGCTTTCCGGGGAGTCTCTGACCATCAAAGAAGCCGAACTGCGTTACCCGTCTCTTGGCCTGCGCATTAAGAATGTGGCCTTCAATAATTTTTACAGCCGCCTTGTTATTAACGAGGACGGAATGTTCAATATGCAGCGTTTGGTGAAGGAACAGAGCAGCTCTCCCCCGGTTGAAGGAGAGGCAAATGAATCTCCGCCGGAGACGGGCCAAACCGGTCAGGATAATATCAGTATTGAAAGGGTCATCTTTCGCGGCGGGACAGTTAATTTTCTGGATAAGAACATCCAGCCCAATTTTTCCACGAAACTCGTGGAAGTATCAGGGCGCGTTTCCGGCCTTTCTTCCCGGGACAGCACCAGGGGCAACGTGACCATCAGGGGAAAATGGGATCGTTATGCTCCTGTGGACATTAAGGGGCAGATCAATCCCCTGGGCAAGGACCTGTTCATGGACCTGAGGGCCGATGTCAGGGAGATGGACTTGCCGCCGGCTACGCCCTATGCGGGGAAATATTTTGGCTATGAAATTGAGAAGGGCAAACTTTCCTTTGCCGTGCAGTACCGCATTGACAAGCGAAAACTCGACTCGACCAATCAGATTTTTCTTGACCAGCTGACGTTTGGCAGGAAAGTGGAAAGCCCGAACGCGACGACCCTTCCTGTTTCGATGGCCGTCTCTCTGCTCAAAGACCGCCATGGGCAGATCAAACTGGATATTCCCATTTACGGCACTTTGGACGATCCGGAGTTCAGTGTCTGGAAGATCATCTGGAAGGTTATAGAGAATCTTCTTATTAAAGCGGCAACATCTCCCTTTTCCCTGCTTGGGGCTGTCTTTGGCGCGGGCGAGGAACTGAGTTACGGTGAATTTAATTATGGGGAGATTTTTCCCAATGACGAGATGCTGGAAAAAATAAGTATTCTCTCCAAAGCATTGGCGGAACATCAGGAAATGAAACTGGAGATTAATGGTCATGTTGACCCGCATAATGATCGGGAGGCGCTCAAGAAGCAGCTCCTGGAACGGGAAATAAAAGTTCTCAAGTTTAACACCATGGAGCGCAGGGGCAAGGGTGTCGCCAAACCGGAGGATGTTACTTTGGAAAACGCAGAATATGAAGTTTATCTCCGCAAAATTTATGAGGAAAGGACATTTTCCAAGCCCAGAAATATGATTGGCCTGGAAAAAAATCTGCCGGTAGCGGAAATGGAAAAGCTGATCTATGCCAATACAGTGATCAAAGATGATGATCTTCGCTTTCTTGCTACCCAACGTGCGGAAAATACCATGGAGGCTCTTTTGTCTCTGGGAGAAATAGCGGCGGACCGGGTGTTTATCGTATCGTCAAATTATGCGGAACCGGCGGCAAAAGAGGGATTAAAAAAGAGCCGGGTAGATTTTCGCCTGAAGTAGCACGTTTGTTTATGGTATAATTACACGATGAATGGCGATGGAAGGCCATGACATTCGGGCGGAAACAATATGCTGACATATCAATTCCTGACATCACTGACGCCGCGGCAAACACAGGAGATTATTTCTCTTTATCGCGGCGCTGCCTGGTGGTCTGCAGAAAGGGATGATGAAGGACTGGTGGACAGAATTGTAAAGGGCAGTCATTGTTTCCTGACGGCGCAGGATCATGGCAAAATTATTGGTATGGGACGGGCTATCAGCGACCATGCCCATGACGCCTATCTACAGGACGTGACGGTTCAGTCTGATTATCGGCGCAGAGGAGTGGGGCGTCATCTTGTGAGTTGCCTTATTGAGAGATTACAGTTGGACGGGATACGCTGGATTGGGTTGATTGCCGGCAGGGGAACCCATCCTTTCTATCATCCCCTGGGATTTTCTGTTATGCCTGATTCCACTCCCATGCTGTTAGACAAGCCCCGGTGACTATGCAGCCCCTGACTCCCGCAGTTTATCCTCAGCTTAAAGATTTTTTCCACGGCCAGCCCCATCTTTTGTCCATTTACTCTCTGCCCTCCCTTATTTGCTGGGATACTCCTGTGTACAGGGCTGTTTACGAGATTCTTGATGATGTACTGATCGTTGGTTATTATTGCACGCTCCGTCCTTGGGAGAATCATCTGATTCTTCCCATTGCGCCGCAGTGGGATGAGCCGCCGGAAAAAATCTGGCATATCGCCCGTAAGCTGGGCTTTCCTCAATACTATTATGTTCCCCGGGAGTATGTGATCCGCCACGGTTTGGAGGGGGAAAACCCTTACTTCATTTGCACGGAGCAAAGGGAATATGAAGACTATATTTACAAAACCAACGACCTGGTGCAATTACGGGGTAATCGTTATGCCAATAAACGCAACTGGATTACGCGCTTTTTAAAAGACAATGAAGGCCAGTATTTTCTGGAGCGCATCACGGAAAGCAATGCGGAAGAGTGTCTGGCCTTTCTTGAAGATTGGTGCGAATACTACGATTGCAGTCCTCAGGCCAATGAAAGTCTGGCCTGTGAGAAACATGCTACCATGACCATGCTCCGTCACATCAAAGGATTGGATTCCGAAGGATTGCTGGTTCGCATCAAAGGCAAAGTCAGCGCCTTCGCCATTCGTACGCCCCTTGCGGAAGATATGGCCAACCTTACTTTTGAGAAGGCCTTCCCCCATATTATTGGCCTTTATCCTTTTCTGGATCGCGAATGTGCCCGGAATCTTTTCTCCGGCTACGAATATATCAACAAGGAAAGCGATATGGGACTGCATGGGCTGGCCCAATCCAAGGAATCCTACCATCCCGTGCAGCGGCGGAAATCCTACTGCCTCATGCTCAAAGAGTGATTCCAATTCTGAATCATTATGCGCGTGACCTCAGGAATACAGGCTTGGCAGGGGCGACTTGTAGTCCCCGCAACAGACGCAAAGGGCGGCTATTCGCTGCCCCGCAAATTTCGTGTCTTCCGCCTGCCTTCCGGCAAGGCTGTTCGCGCCGCGCTCTTTTTTGACGCCCGGCGGAAGGGAACTTATTCCCCGCCGCAGGGCGTTGGTTTTTGTGACGTGCAGAAATTTTCCTAGGCGTTTTACACTTTATGCGCTATTCTCCTCTCTCACGTGTACCTTGGAGAAACTTTCAGGGCAGTGCGGTATGTCGTTTTTTACAAAACAGTGTCATAAGGAATACATTGAGCAGGAGAAGGTTCATGAATAAAGAGGATTATCTTAAAAAGGTTGTTCAGCATATTGATATAACATCCCTCCATGCCGGCCCCATCATTGATGCGATGCGCAACATGTCATTTTCTGCCCGGGAGCTGGCGAATGCGGCGGACATATATGACCGGATGCTGAGTGATCATGATTGCGCGGTTATTCTGACCATTGCCGGTTCGACAAGCGCTGCCGGCTGTATGCAGGTCTATTCCGATCTGGTAAAGTACAATATGGTTGATGCGGTGGTGGCTACAGGCGCGACCATTGTCGATATGGATTTTTTTGAAGCCCTGGGATTCAAACATTATCAGGGTACTCCCCATGTTGATGACGCCACGCTGCGAAGCCTCTACATTGATAGAATTTATGATACCTTTATTGATGAGGAAGAGCTGCAGGAGTGTGACAAAACAATTGCCGTCATTGCCGATGAGCTTGAGGGGCGGCCCTATTCCTCCCGTGAATTCATTGGTGAGATGGGGAAATTCCTGACGCAAAAGGCAAAGAAGAAAAACTCCCTCGTGCAGACGGCCTATGAAAACGACGTCCCCATTTTCTGTCCCGCCTTTTCCGATTGCAGCGCCGGTTTTGGCCTTGTCCTGCATCAGCATGAGCATCCGGAAAAACATGTCTCCATTGATTCGGTCAAAGATTTTCGTGAGCTTACACAGATTAAAATGGAAACGCCGACGTCGGGCCTGTTGATGATTGGCGGCGGAGTGCCGAAAAACTTTGCCCAGGATACGGTCATTTGTGCGGAAATGCTGGGAAAAGAGGTGCCCATGCACAAATATGCCATTCAGATTACGGTGGCCGATGTGCGTGATGGCGCGTGTTCAAGTTCGACGTTAAAAGAAGCCTCGTCCTGGGGAAAAGTTGACACGACCTATGAACAGATGGTCTATGCGGAAGCGACGACAGTCCTTCCCCTCCTTGCCGCCTATGCCTATGAAAAAGGGAATTGGCAAAACAGGCCAAAGCACCGGTTCGCCGCCATTTATAAAAAATAAAATGCGGTAAAGGGCGAGGAATATTTTCCCGAACAGTTGCTGTAGCGGTATTGCGGAGCAACTATTTTGTAACTGGAATTAATAAATGGAAACTAAATATTTCAGGAGGTTTTCTAATGGATTTTATTGACGTACTACGGCGGTTTTCTGCTCGCGCAGAAAAGGTTTACCAGCAAATTCAAACCGAAGAGGCTACAAAAACCTCACTCATCATGCCATTTTTCCAGCAGGTATTCGGCTATGATGTATTTAATCCGGATGAATTTGTGCCGGAGTTCGTCGCTGATGTGGGTATTAAAAAAGGGGAAAAAGTTGACTATGCCATTTTCTTGGACGGAGTGCCCGTCATTCTGATTGAGGCCAAGTGGTGTGGAGTACCTTTAGAAAAGCATGATTCTCAATTATTCCGCTATTTCGGAACAACTAAGGCGAAATTTGCCATCCTTACGAATGGCATAATCTACAAATTTTATACTGACTTGGAAGAACAGAATAAAATGGACTTAAAGCCTTTTTGGGAACTGGATTTATTGGATATTAAAGAATCTCTCGTTCCTGAATTAAAGCGGTTTTGCAAGGCTAATTTTGATGTCTCTGAAATATTCAGTCGTGCCTCAGAGCTTAAATATTCCAATGAAATTAAAGTCTATTTTTCCGAACAGCTACGGGAACCATCTGATGAATTTGTGAAATTCATGCTTTCACAAACCTATGAGGGAGTAAAAACAGTACAGGTTATTGAAAAATTCCGCCCCATTGTCAAGTCCACCTTAAATAATTTAATCGGGGAAATGATGAGTGATCGTATAACCTCTGCCTTAAAAACAGATGCATCTCCTTCAATGCCCGCCCATGCCGCCGAATCAGAAGTGACAGGGGAAGCTGAATCAGAAAACACATCTGGTATTGTTACAACAGAAGAAGAAATTCAGGGATTCTTTATTGTAAAGGCTATTCTTGCCGAAGGTGTTGATATTTCTAAAGTTTCATACAAAGACACGATTAATTACTTTTCTATTCTATTTAACGGCATGCCGACTAAATGGATATGTCGCCTACGCATTACACCAAACAAAATGCAGATTGGTTTTCCAAATGAAAGCGGGGTGGAAATTCGAAATGATTTAGCCTCCCTTGATGAACTATACAAATTTAAAGATGAATTGCTTGCGTCGGCTCGGCGTTTCTTTGAAAACGGTGGATAAAAATATATCGTGGGCATCAGTAGGGATTATAAGTTAATGATTTTTTCCCAAACTGGTAGCTAAACGGGAAACAGAAAAAATGAACCGCTCCCTTGAACCATTTGAAATTTGCCATATCCGCCCGCCCACGGAAAACAACAGCCTGACCATACGCTTAACGCGGAATTGCGGATGGAATCGCTGTTCCTTCTGCCCTGTTTACAAGGGCCATGCTGTTTTCAGCCGCAGAACCATAGATGACGTTCAGGCGGATATTGAGCGCATAGGGCGTATTGATGACCTGTTGCATCAAGAAGCTATTCTTTCGTCTTCATCGCAGGCAGAGGCCTTTAAAAAGGCGGAAGAGCTGATTCGCCCCTGGGAAAAAGAGATAAAAAAACATTCTGCCTCCTCATCCGATGATTGGTTTTCTCCGTGGTTCAAAGAAGAATCAGATCTTCGGGACAGTGTTTTTCATGTTCTTTCCTGGCGGCTAGGCGGCGGGGAGACCTGTTTTCTCGGTGACGCCGATTCTCTGATTCTTTCTGCCGATTTCTTTACCGATGTCATGGCGCGGGTTACGAAATCGTTTCCGTCGGTTAAGCGATTTACCGTTTATGGCCGCACCGCATCCGCCGCCCGTAAACCATTGGAGGAACTGATTGCCTTTCGGGAGGCGGGATTGCACCGGATTCATTTCGGTCTGGAAAGCGGGAGCGACAAGGTTCTGAATTTCATGAATAAGGGAGAAACGGCGGAAAAACACATCAAAGGATGCCGTAAAACAAAAGAGGCTGGACTTTCATGTTCCGTATATATCATGCCGGGTTTGGGCGGCGCGGAATGGTCTGAAGAACATGGGCGGGAGACGGCCCGGGTCATCAATGAAAGTTCGCCTGATTTTATTCGCCTCCGTACTTTGGAGATATTTCCTGAAACGCCGTTGCAGGCCGCCGCTCTTAACGGATCATTTCGTGAGGCCCCGGAAGAGCAGGTCGTTTCCGAAATTCGGCAGTTGATTGAAGCGATTGAGGTGGATACGGTGCTTTACAGCGACAGCGCCTCGAATCTTTTGACAGTGAATGGCCGTTTGCCCCACAATAAAGAGGCAATGTACCGCCTGATTGATCGTTATCTTGATTTGACTCCCCGCGGGAAGCTGGAATTCAGCCTCATGGCGCGCCTGACGTCCTTTCATGGCCAGTATGGCGGCTTAACTCAGGAGATATTGACAGCTCTGCAGCCCTTCATTCTCGATGAGCATCTGAATCTTGCCATTGCTTCTGATCATGAGCTGATCCGCCTCATTCGCCTGATTCGCTCGCGTTTAATGCCTTAAAATTCCTTCCGGGGAAGAAAAGTTTGCCGGAATCAGTAAGGATTTAAAAGCGGACACAAAAGACAATTATTACACGGGAACCCAGATTATTCAAAAATCAACCCCTTATTCCGCCCTGGCAGAAACTTTCTCATTGACATGTTCGTGCGCTTTCCCTATGATCTTTAAACGCAAACATGATCAACAGGTCTCTTCATGAAAAAAATGCTGATAAATGACCTTGAAGCGGACATGGTTCTCGCAAAACCAATTTTGCGGGGTTCTATGGTTATCCTTGCCGAAGGAACGGTGCTGACCGACACTTGGATTAGCCGCATTGAGGATATGGGCATTGAGTACATTTTTGTTGAAGGAACGATGGAACAGGCTATTCCCCTGGATGAAGCGCTTACTTTGCTTGACGGCCGTTTCAGACTTGTTGAGAATGAGCCGTCCATGGGTTTCCTGAAAAAGATTGTCAGGGAACATATCGAGAGTTTGTATCAGCATGAATAGCGATAATATCCAAAAAATGAAGGTCCGCATAGAGAACATCAATGCGCTGCCCACTATTCCTGCCAATCTTAAACGTATTACGGTCATGCTGGAAAAACCAAGGTTGACCCTGGATGAACTTGCCCGGTTTGTTTCGCAGGATCCTGCCCTGACAACAAAAGTTTTGACGATGGTAAATTCCGCTTCCTATGGATTCCCGGGGCGGATTTCTTCTGTTTCTCATGCCATCATGCTCCTCGGATTGAATGTGATCCGCGGGCTTTTATTGAGTGTTTCCGTTGCGGAACTGATGCAAAAAAACATGAATGGCCTGTGGGAGCATTCTTGCGCCTGTGCC
>JAITWQ010000081.1 GCA_031285215.1 Syntrophobacterales bacterium
CGCCGATGATATCGCTGCGGGGATTTACGCAAATATTGTTCTTTTGGTACTGGTGTATGGACTGCACATTTAAAACAGCAAGACAGCAGACGAAATAAAAAAGGAAGAATATGGTAACCATCGGCATTTTAACTATTGGAAATGAACTGACCTCCGGCATGGTCCAGGATACTAACTCCCCATGGATAGCCAGATATTTAAATGCTCATGGATGGCGTGCATCAACGCTGCTGACCGTTGGCGATTGCGAGCAGAACATCCAACACGCCATCAATGTCTGCCTCGCCCATTGTAACGCCGTAATTATTACGGGAGGGTTAGGGCCAACGGAAGATGATATTACCGTCAAAGCTCTGGGGCGGATATGGGAACGTCCCCTCGTGCAGGACGATCACGTCTTAAAACGTCTGCAAGAACGAATTAAAACAAGAGGCTACCCCTGGACAGACCGTTACGCCCGCCAAGCCCTTTTCCCGGAAGGGGCCTCACTTCTTGCCAATCCGATAGGTTCCGCCTGGGGTTTTTCACTCGTTCACCAGGATCGCCTTTTTATTGTTTTGCCCGGAGTGCCGGAAGAAGCAACCCGCATGACGGCCGATCATGTTATTTCCCTGCTGAAACAAGCCTTTCCTGATGACGGCTGCCCGTCTCTTTCCAGAACATTTAAATGTTTCGCCCTGCCGGAAATCGAAATGGAAGAAAAAATTTGCCGTCTTATCCCGGAGAAACATCTTTTCGACATTGGTTTTTATCCTGATTTTCCGGAAATCCACCTTGTTTTAACTTCTCGCTGTCCGGACCGGGAATTGGCAAAACAATATCTTGAAGAGGCGGATCATCTTGTCAGCGAGGCTTTATCGCCTCACCTTTTTGGCCGTGATGGGGAAACGCTGGCAGGTCTTATTGGAACACTTCTCACGCAAAAGGGACTCTCCCTTGCCACTGCCGAGTCCTGCACGGGGGGACTGATCGCAAATATTTTGACGGATGTTTCCGGTTCGTCTGCGTATTTTGACCGCGGCGTTGTCACATACAGCAATGCGTCAAAAACGGCGCTTCTGGGCGTCTCCCCGGAAACTCTTAAAGCTCATGGGGCCGTCAGTGAACAAACGGCAAAGGAAATGGCACAGGGAGTAAGGCTTTCCTGCGGGGCCGATCTGGGCATCAGCACAACGGGCATTGCCGGCCCGTCGGGCGCAACTCCGGGCAAACCGGTGGGTACCGTTTTCATGGCGCTGTCCCACAAATCCGATACGGTTTGCCGCCTTTATCATTTCCACGGAGAGCGAAGAAAAGTAAAGGCCGGGGCCGCCCATGCCGTATTAATGATGCTTAGAGAATATTTGCTCTCCCTGCCGGCATAATGCCTTTTCGAGGAAAATGCCATGCAGCAGCATGATAAACCGATACGGGCCTTTTTAGCCTGCTCCCCTTCCCCTCAAGTACGCCGCGAAATTGTTTCCCTCCAGGAAACTTTTAAGAAACAAATTCCCGCCGGAGTTGTTTCCTGGGTGAAGCCGGAAGACATTCATTTAACCTTGAAATTTCTGGGCAATATCTCTGCCGCACAGAAAGAAACAATTCAACCTCTCCTTATGGAAACCATTGCGGCTCTGCCGGTTTTCCATCTTGCCCCTACAGGGGCCGGAGCTTTTCCATCCCTGTCCAGGCCAAAAGTAATTTGGACAGGCCTTACGGGCGAAACGGAAACACTGCTGAATTTACAACGGCGCATTGACAGGGCATTGACGGCTGCCGGTTTTTCTGAGGAAGACAGGCCTTTTCAGGGGCACCTGACTTTGGGAAGAGTAAAAAAAACATACGCCTCTCAGGAAATTGCCCAAAGCCTTTCCCGCGCCCGGGGATTTGCGGGCGGGCAATTCCAGGTTGATCATATTTCCCTTTACAAAAGCGATCTCACACCCGACGGGGCTATATATACCCTGCTTCGCACATTTCCCCTCTCACGCTGAAAGACAGCTCCGTATATATTGTTTTTGCTGTCAATTTTCCTGAATGATGATATAGGGGTGAACTTGTTTTTATTTGGTAAGAATAAATTTATTTTGTGACTTTTTATCTTGATTCCCAGATGGAAATCACCCGAAAGCTGAGTTTGACATGATGAATTGCTTAAATGTTGCCGTTGTGGGTTATGGAAATGTCGGGCGGTATGCGGTGGAAGCCGTCCTTGCCGCTCCTGACATGGAATTGGGGGGAATTATTGATGTTATTCCCTACAAGCTGCCCGGTATGCCGATTGTAAATGACATCACACAGTTAGAACAGAAGATAGACGCTGCTCTTTTGTGTATTCCGAGTATTCTCGTCCCGGAGATTGCCCCCGCATACCTGGCGCGGGGCATTCACACCGTTGACAGCTTTGACATCCACGGCGAAAAACTCTGGCAGCACCACCAAAACACAGACCGGATCGGCAAAGAACATAATACCGTCGCTGTTGTTTCCGCAGGCTGGGATCCGGGAAGCGACTCTGTCCTGCGTATCCTTATGACGGCCATGGCCCCCAAAGGCTTAACATATGTTAACTTTGGGCCGGGGATGAGTATGGGTCATTCCGTTTGCGCCAAATCCAAGGAAGGCGTTAAGGACGCTTTATCCGTCACCGTTCCCGTTGGCAGCGGCCTGCATCGGCGGATGGTCTATGTGGAACTTGAAGAAGGAGCAGATTTTCAAAGCGTTGAACAAGCGATTAAAACGGATGACTACTTTATCCGCGATGAAACGCACGTTATCGCCGTTGCCAGTATCAATGAATTGAAGGATACGGGACACAGCGTCCACCTGGAACGAAAGGGAGTCAGCGGCATAACCCATAACCAGCATTTTGAATACCGCATGACCATTAATAATCCGGCTTTAACCTCGCAGATTATGGTTTCCTGCGCCAGAGCCGCCGCATGGCGTCTTAAACCAGGGGCATACACCATGCCGGAAATCGCCCCTATTGACTTACTGCCGGGAGACCGCGAAACATTACTGAAAACACTGATTTAATACTTGTTATTCGTTAGGAGGAAGATGACCATGGATATGGATAAGGGAAAAGCGGTAGAGCTTGCCATCACACAAATTGAGCGGCAGTTTGGCAAAGGTTCCGTCATGCGTCTGGGCAGCGCGGAAAAAGTGAACGACGTCCCCGTCATCCCGACAGGTTCGCTGGGACTGGATATCGCCCTGGGCATTGGGGGCGTTCCCCGCGGACGGGTTGTGGAAATTTTCGGGCCTGAATCGGGCGGAAAAACAACCCTTGCCCTGCACATCGTCGCAGAAGCGCAAAAGCAAAACGGCATTGCCGCCTTTATTGATGCCGAACACGCCCTTGACGTATCCTACGCGAAAAAAATAGGCGTTGCAACGGACGACCTCCTCATCGCTCAGCCTGATACGGGGGAACAGGCCCTGGAAATCGCGGAAACTCTTGTGCGCAGCGGCGCTCTTGATATCCTCGTTGTGGATTCCGTCGCCGCCTTAGTTCCCAAAGCGGAACTGGAGGGGGAAATGGGCGACGCCCAGATGGGGCTTCAGGCAAGATTGATGTCACAGGCCCTCAGAAAGCTGACCGGAAGCATTAACAAATCGAAAACAACGGTGATCTTTATCAATCAGCTCCGTATGAAAATCGGGGTCTTCTTTGGTAATCCTGAAACCACAACGGGCGGCAACGCCCTCAAATTCTATTCGACCATGCGGCTGGACATCCGTAAGGCAACTACGATCAAACAGGGGCAGGATATTATTGGTATGCGCACCCGCGTCAAAGTCGTCAAAAACAAGATGGCTCCCCCTTTCCGGGAGACAGAATTTGACGTCATGTTCGGCGAAGGAATTGTTTGGCGTTATCCCGTCCCTGTCCGACGCGCTCTCCCTTGTACGAATACCAGGC
>JAITWQ010000114.1 GCA_031285215.1 Syntrophobacterales bacterium
ATTAACTCCGGCTCTTTTTCGCGCCGGCATGTTTCATCCGCGTCAAAACACCGCCCGTAAAACCGGCACGCATCCCGGCGGTAAGCCGCCTCCCTTTCTTTTTCTCCTCTATTTATATCTTCCTCTTTGGTCTTGTATGGGTCAAGAAAGGGAGGCGGCTTACCGCCGGGATGCGTGCCGGTTTTACGGGCGGTGTTTTGACGCGGATGAAACATGCCGGCGCGAAAAAGAGCCGGAGTTAATACGTTTAACGAATGATCATGCCGTGGCATGCCACCGGGCGCATGCCCACAGAGGAGAACAAAGATGATACAGGAAGAAAGAATATGGTTTACGAGCAATGATCTGCAACTGGAAGGTTTGTTTCACCAGGGTGAAATACCAGCCGCAGGCGTGGTGCTGGCCCATCCCAATCCTGCCATGGGAGGAACCATGCACAGCTTTGTCGTGGAATGTCTTATGCAGGCCTTTGCCGAAATGGGGTTTTCCACCCTGCGGTTTAATTTTCGCGGTGCGGGGCACAGCGAAGGAATCTCTGACGAGGGCCGGGGCGAGGTGAACGACTTACGGGAAGCCGTCTCCTTTCTTAGAGAGAAAGGCGCGGGAAATATAATACTTGCTGGTTATTCTTTTGGCGCCTGGGTTGTATCCCGCTATCTTCTTCATGATGACGCTGATTTTGATAAAGTAATCATGGTGGCGCCGCCTGTCAGTATTTATTCCTTTGCCGCGGAGGCGCTGGCAAATCGTGTTTCCCTTATCATCTGTGGAGATCGTGATTCTTTCTGCCTTTTCGATGATGTCAGTTCTTTTGGGGATGCAGTTCGCGCTCAAATCGTCAGGATGCCGCGCACGGATCACTTTTTCGCCGGCAGAGAAGATTCGTTGATACAGGCCATTCAGGAATATATGCGGGGCAAATGAAAACATTTGGCGGCCCTTACTCTTCGGTCAGGGCCGGACAAATGGCAGTTGCTCCCTTTGTTTCCCTTTTCTTCATGGCCACAAGGAGTGCTAAAATTGCCGCTTGGGTCATTCCGGGAATCCGCTCGGCCTGGCCGATGGTGGCCGGTTCGACGCGGGACAGTTTCCCCTTTAATTCATTTGACAGTCCCTGCACAGATTCATAGTCCATATCCGGCGGAATTTTATGGGATTCCAGTTCTTTCATCCGACGTACCGTGTCGCGCTGCCGCTCAATGTATCCCTCGTATTTGGCCTCAATTTCGATTTGCCGCTTCACCAGAGGATCGGCAATGTCTTCCCAATCGGGAAAAACATGAAGACCATCGTACTTCATACCCTCCCGCCGGAGGAGTTGAAAATGGGTGATGGGATTTTTAATGGCGGGAACGCCCAATGCGGCCAGAGTTTTCATGTTTTCTTCGGAGGGATGAATTTTATGGCTTGAAAGGCGCTGGATGCCGCCTTGAATCCGGGCAATGCGCTCTTCCGTCATTTCATAATGATACTGATCCACCAAACCCAGGGCAAAACCATGTTTCATCAGACGAATACAGGCATTATCTTCGCGCAGGATTAAGCGGTATTCAGCCCGGGAGGTAAACATGCGGTAAGGTTCGTCAATGCCGCGTACAATGAGATCGTCAATCATAACACCCATATAGGCGTCGCCGCGATCCAGAATAAAAGGCGGGCGGCTCTGAACGGCAAGGGCGGCATTGATCCCGGCCCATAGTCCCTGGGCGGCGGCCTCTTCATATCCGGAGGTGCCGTTTATCTGACCCGCCAGATAAAGGCCCTGAATGCGCTTTGTTTCCAGCGTTTGCCTTAGCTGGGTAGGCTGGATGAAGTCGTATTCAATGGCATAGGCCAGGCGCATGATTTCCGCTTCTTCCAGACCGGGAACGCTGCGAACGATCTTTTCCTGAAGTTCGGGAGGAAGGCTGTTGCCAAGACCTTTGGCGTACACCTCCTGGGTATCGAATCCTTCGTGTTCCAGCACCACCGGATGGCTTTGCCTGTGGGAAAAACGTATCACTTTATCTTCCAAAGAAGGGCAATAACGCGCTCCGATTCCCTGTATTTCACCGGAATAAAGGGGCGACAGGGCAATGTTATCACGAATCAGGCGATGGGTTTTTTCCGTCGTGGCCGTAAAATAGGAAAAGAGGCGTTTATGGGACAGCTCTTTGGTGGTAAAGGAAAATGGCTCCGGATCGGGATCGCTGTCCTGACGGGTCATTTGGGAAAAATCAATGGTAGAGGCCTTGAGGCGCGGCGGTGTTCCCGTTTTCAGGCGTCCCGTCTCCAGACCGAGTGATTTCAGCGAATGCGCCAGACCAAGGGAGGCCGCTTCCCCCGCCCGTCCGGAAGGAAAGTGTGATTTTCCCATATGGATCAGGCCGTTGAGAAAGGTGCCCGTGGTAATGACAACGGTCCTGGCGGCGTAGAAAAAACCGGTTTGATCAACTACACCTGTGACGCAGTTGTTTTCCACGATCAATTCTTCTACCAGTCCCTGACGGATGTGGAGCCTTTCCTGCTTTTCGAGAACGGACTTCATCGCCAGACGGTACTGCTGTTTGTCGCATTGTACCCGGGTGGACTGGACGGCGGGGCCTTTGGAGGCGTTTAGGCGGCGGAAGTGGTTGGCCGTCAGATCGGCAATCCGCCCCATTTCTCCGCCCAGGGCGTCAATTTCCTTGACCAGCTGCCCCTTGGCCAAGCCGCCGATAGCGGGATTACAGGGCATAACGGCCATGGCGTCCAGAGAAATATTGAACAGCAGAACATTACACCCCATACGGGACGCGGCCAGCGCTGCTTCACACCCGGCATGGCCAGCGCCGACGACAATGACATCATATATATTATGAGCGTGATTCATATTCCTGTTAATTTATAAAAATCATGTGAGTACGGCTCATGGACTTTAAAGCACGCATTTTGGACAGGCTGCCGGAGCGTTTATGGATGCAGGTTTTCGTCTTTAAGCAGAAATAGCATATTACCGCTCACAATGCAAGCAAGGCTCATAGGGAAAGATGTTGACATGCGGAAAGGGTAAAATGAAGAAACTTAACAAGGGTTCATAAAACCACTCGCGATGGTGACAGGTTTTCAGGTCTGAACATGGTCACCGTGAACGACGCCATGGGCTGGTTTACAGCTTGTGGATATAAGTTAAGCGCTCTAAAAAGCGGCAAACTGCAAGCTGACGCCTACAACATTTCCACTATTTTAAACTCTTCGTTGTTCCATTCGCCGCGGCATTTCTTACCATCGGCAAAACTCAGTACGCCGATGCCAAACATATTGTTATCACGCCATTCGCCCTCGTACATGGAGTCATCGGAAAAAACAAGAATGCCGTGACCATGGCACATGCCGTCTTTCCAATCCCCCGTATATTTTCTTCCATTCGAATAGACGATCTCACCTACTCCATTTTTATCGCCATTGACCCATTGACCCTGATAGCGTCCTCCATTGGGCATGGTCTCGACGCCTTCCCCTTCCGGCTGCCCCTTTTTCCAAGTTCCTTCATAGCAGTAACCATCGGCCAGCAAAAAAGTTCCCGTACCTTCGGGAAGATCATTGGCCCATTCGCCGTCGTAGCGGCTGCCATCCGGCCAAGTATAGATACCTTTACCATGGAAGCGGCCATTTTTCAGCGTTCCGTTATAGGTAGCCCCATCGGGAAAAGACATATCAATTTTACCTTGCGTATTGATTGCGCCCCATTCAAACCGCATGGACTTCTTTCCATCTTCTTCCTGAGACAGTCTGTTCAGTATCCGACCCTTATCTATCATCAATTTCTCCTCTATTTTTCCACAAACTTACCGCTGCGGAACTGCCCCGACAGTTTCCTGCCATCGGCCATCAGCATCACGCCGCTTCCATGGGGAAGGCCATTTTCCAATTGACCCGTATATTTCCGTCCGTCCGTAAGGGATAACGTTCCCAATCCGTGAAATTTATTATTTTTGAAATCGCCCTCGTAGCGGTCCCCATTAGGATATTCCATGGTTCCTTTGCCGCTGGAAAATCCGTTTTGGAACTGCCCTGTATATTTTTTCCCGTCCGGCAAAAGAAGAAAGCCTGTTCCGTGGAATTCTCCTTCGCGGTAACGCCCGTTATATTTCATGCCATCGGGGAAAGATTCGTTCCCCTGGCCGTCGGCCTGGTCGCCGCGCCAATCGCCAATATATTTCCTGCCGTTGGACATGGTTAAAGTACCGCTGCCCTCGCGTTTATCATTGCGCCATTGTCCCACATAATTGGAACCATCGGCATAATTCATACTGCCGTGACCGGAACGCTGACCGCTTTTCCACTGTCCCACATACTTCGACGCATCGGCATAGTTCATAATTCCCTGACCGTTAGGCTGCTCATTAACCATTTCTCCCACATAAATATTCCCATTGGGATAAATCTTCTTGATATGGCCTTGCCCGCTGGCAGCCTTATCCTTGCGTAATTTGGACGGACTTGCCTTTTTGCCGGAAGACATGCCGTCCGGTTCAATGGTAAGCCGCGCTTCCTCCGCTTTTCTCCGTAACTGCTCCTCTATTTTACGCTGAACGTCTTCTTCTATCTTCAAACGTTCCTGTTCTGCGGCCTGTCTGCGGGCTTCTTCCTCGGCCTGTCTGCGCGCCTCTTCCTCCGCCCGTTTCCTGGACTCATCTTCGATCTTATTCTGTGCGGCCTCACTCTCCAAACGTTTCAGTAAATCCTCCGCCGTTTTTTTGGCAATTTCTTCTTCTTCATACTGATTAACGAAAGGAATGACTTTTTTCTCTTTATCCGCTCTTTTACGTTCAACCTCTTCATTTAATTGGCGGATCAGCTTATCTGTGGCCTGTTTTGCCCCTTTTTCCGCCTCAATGCGCTTTTCTTCCTCTTGCCGCCGCTTTGCTTCCTCATCGGCCAAACGCCGTTCCAGCTCTCTGATGATCTGCCTGTTCTTTTCGGATTCCTTTTCTCTTTCCCGATCCGTCTGTCTTTGACTGGCAAGAGCTTCTTCCAGCAGTCTCACCAGATCGTCTATTTTTTCCTCCGCCGCCGCCAAGCTCTTTGTTTTACCATCATCGTGCTTACGGCGTCCTTCTTCCTCCAGCAACTGCTGGTTCAATTGAGTAATCTGTCTTGCCGCCTGATTTTCCGCACTTTCCTTATCACGCTTCAACATATCCAGTTCGAACTGCATACGATTCACCTGACTCGTATAGTCTTCAATTTCCTTCTCTGCCTTGCTCAACATTTTCGTTTGTGCGGTCAGTTCTTTTTCTTTATTGGCGAGGCGATTGGCCAGTTCTTCGGAAAGCTGAGATTTTATCTGTTCGGAATCACCGCGCACCTCTTTTTCATAATCAAGTTTGCGCTGAATTTCCGAAAGGCTCTGTTCCGCATCTTCCTTTGCATGGCGCAGCGAAAGGGCTTCAGACTCCAGCTCCGTTACGCGCTGTGTCAGTTTCCACTCACGATCCCGCAAAGAATACTCCGCCTGCAAACGCTTTTCTTCCTCTTGCTTACGCCTTTCCCGCTCCTCTAAAAGACGCTGGTTAAATTCCTCGGCAACGCGCAGTGTTTCCTTTTCCGTCCGATAGCGTCCTTCCTGCTCCGTGCTTCTTTTTGCCTCTTCTGTCTCCAGTTTTTGCGTAAGTTCATCTACTTTTGCCTGTAAGTCTTTTATTTCACGGCTCTGGGAATCAGTTCTCAGGAAGCGTTTCGTTTCCTCTTCGGCAACGCTGCTGGTCAATTCCTTGATCTGGGCTTTCATCTTTTCTTCTGCAAGACGCCGCGCTTCTTCTTCCTCCGCTCGTTTCTTGCGTTCCCCTTCCAGCAGGAAAGTCAGGGAATCAATCGTTTCGCGCGATTCCCGGAAGGATTTTTCCCTTGTCTGTTCCTCTTCACGGCGCTTTTCCTGCTCATCCAGAAGCTTCCTGTTCAACACCTCTATTCTTTCCGTCATCGCCTCTTCCATTTTCCGGCGCGCTTCTTCTTCTATGGATTGCTTCTGAGTATGATCGGCGGCCGTGGCGATTTGCTTTTTCATTTCCATCAAAGTGCGATACAGCTCATCAGACTTCTGCCGTATCTCACTGTTTTCCGCCTGATACTTCTTCTCGTCTTCCTTCCGCTTTTCTTCCAGCTCTGCCAGCTGCCGAAGATGCTTTTCACTGGCGGCTTTAGACATCGTTTCCGCCTTCATGCACAGCTCATCTGCGACCTTGCGTTTCACTTCTTCCTCTTCGCAGCGTTTTAAGAGTTCTTCCTCGCTGCGGCGAGCCTCATTTGCCTGACGAATGCGGAGCTGTTCTTCCATTTTACGCCGCTCTTCCTCTTCGGCCAAACGCTCTTGCAGCTGTTCCATCGTACGCTGGGCATCGGCCTCCGCCTTACGCCACGTCGCTTCATCGTCGCTGTATTTCTTTTCCATCTCGTCAATACGGCGGAGTAAATCTTAAATTCTCTTGCGGGCGTCATCGCCGGATGCAAGGCGCAGGGCTTCCTCTTACTTCCTACTTTCTACTTCT
>JAITWQ010000133.1 GCA_031285215.1 Syntrophobacterales bacterium
GATGATGATATCCAGGAAAAACAAGTTTACCAGTGCCGTATTTTCTCTGTTTATGAAGGGAAAATCCGCTTTCCCAATGGACGCATTGCACAGCAGAGCAGAATAGATCACCGTCCCTGTGTCGCGGTGGTTCCCATCAACAACGAAGGGCGCATCATCCTTGTTAAGCAGTACCGGTACAGCGTACGGCAAGAGCTGATTGAAATCCCCGCCGGAAACATGGACAAAGGGAGTGAATCTCCGGAAACATGCGCGCAGCGGGAATTATCGGAAGAAACAGGATATGGCGCAAAGCAGTGGACGCCCCTGTACGAAGGATACCTTCTTCCCGGATATTGCAATGAATATATGTACTTTTACCTCGCCGCCGATCTTTATCACGCCCCCCTGGAACCCGACGATGATGAATATATTGAAATCTTTTCCGTCTCCATGGAAGAAGCCATGGACATGATCAGGACAGGTAAGATTATTGACGGGAAAACAGCATTGGGCCTTTATCTGGCCAGAGATTATCTGAAAAATACCGCTTGAACCGCCACATTATTCCACACAGCAAGCCAAGAAAATGTCATTCCCTTCCATAAAATTCCCACGGCAAACACGGATTGAATAAAGGCACTTGCTTTTTTTCTGACCTATGGCCTGGCGTTAACATTTTTGCGCATACGGCGCATCAGGAAAACACTGATTTTGTTGATGCGCAAAGATGGCTAATGCAAGCCGGTAAATAACTTATGAAGATGTTGCAGCAGTTTTTATTTCATCCAATATTTATTACACGACCGGCAAAGAAAAACTACGTGCTTCTCTTTTTTGGCGCGTGTTTTGCAATATGTTAGCAGATTAATACTAAATATTATGAAGTTTTTACCCCTTGGCAATGGCTCAATAAAGGTAAAAAATCTTTGTAAAACCAGTATATATCGAACCAAAATTAAAAGGGCATAAATCCTTCGGGTTATGCAAGGAGAACTTCATGGCTAAAATTGACGCTTTTTTTCAGCTGATGCACGAACAGGGCGCTTCGGATCTTCATCTTGCCGCCGGAGAACAGCCGACAATCCGCGTTCGCGGCGATATGGAACGCATAAAGTACAATGTTTTGGACAATGACACCCTTCGTGGTATGCTTTATGAAATCACACCCGAACATAAAATTAAAACTTTTGAAGAAACGGGGGACATGGACTTCGCATATGAAATTCCCGGTCTTGCCCGTTACCGCGCTAACTTCTTCATGCAGAAAAACGGTATTGCCGCCGCTTTCAGAGAAATTCCCAGCGTAATCCGCACCGCGGCCAGCCTGGGTTTGCCGAACGTCATGTCCAAATTGGCCACCCTGCCAAGGGGATTGGTGCTTCTCACCGGGCCAACGGGTTCAGGAAAATCAACAACATTAGCCGCCATCATTGATGAAGCCAACCGCAACCGCAAAGATCATATTATCACCATTGAAGATCCCATAGAATTTGTCCACTCAAGCAAAAACTGTATTATCAATCAAAGAGAAGTGGGAATCCATACCAGAGATTTTTCCGCCGCTCTTCGCGGAGCACTTCGGGAAGACCCTGATATTATCCTGGTTGGTGAAATGCGCGACTTGGAAACAATCTCTCTGGCCGTGGAAGCCGCCTCGACGGGCCACCTCGTTTTCGCAACCCTTCACACAACCAGTGCGCCACGAACTATTGACCGCATTATTGAGGTTTTCCCTGCATCAGAGCAAATGCAGATTCGCGCTAACCTGGCGGACAGTATTCGCGCCGTTATCTCCCAGGTTCTTTTTAAGAGGATTGATAAAAAGGAACGCTGCGTGGCCCTGGAAATTCTTATCGCTACACCTGCCGTACGTAACCTGATCCGCGAATCGAAAACCTTCCAAATTCAATCCATGATGCAGGCAGGGAAAAAATATGGTATGCAGCTTCTGGATGACGCCATTATGGATCTCCTTGGCAAAGGATGGATAAGCGGCGACGAAGCCTACACCAAGGCCAACGATAAAGGCCGTTTCCGGCCCTTCCTGCAAAATCCCCCAGAAGACTTCACGGAGGCATAAGAAAGTGTTTGTTTTGGCAAAAAATAACTTAAGTGAGGCATATTCATGAGAAAACAGGAAATGGATTATATTTTCACACAGATGCTTGATTCTCATCAAGACATATCCGACCTGAATATCACCGTCGGCAGACCTTTGCAGGTCGAAAGTTCGGGAGAACTTTTACCTGTGGAAACTAATCCCTCTTTTGCAGAGCTTACCCCCTTTCAGACAGAAATGTTTGCCCTTAACCTGATTGATCATGACCGGCGTCTGACAGATCATCTGATTCATCACGGTTCTTGCGATCTTTCCTACGAAGTACCGGGAAAGGCGCGTTTCAGAGTAAACATCTTCTCCCAGCGAGGTTCCTATTCCATCGTTATGAGAAAGATGGCCTCGCGTATTCCAACGATTGCGGAGTTGCAGCTCCCCGATGCTTTTTATCGCATCGCCAAAGAACAAAACGGCATTGTTCTGGTTGTCGGCGCAACGGGAAGCGGAAAATCAACCTCCCTGGCCGCCGTATTGAATGAAATAAACCATAAGAAGTCTGCCCACATCGTCACATTGGAGGATCCTGTCGAATTTTCCCATTCCCATCGAATGGCGACATTCAATCAGCGGGAATTGGGAAAAGACTTTGAATCTTTTCCCATCGGTCTGCGCGCCGCCCTGCGCCAAGCGCCAAAAGTTATCCTCGTGGGAGAAATGCGCGACCGCGAAACCATGGAAACGGGAATCAGCGCCGCAGAAACGGGGCATCTTGTTCTGTCAACGCTTCATACGATTGATGCCGGTTCCACAACCATCAACCGTATTTTGGGCATGTTTCCTGCGGAAGAAGAAAATTTGATTCGTCTCCGTCTGGCGGATACGCTCCGCTGGGTTGTTTGCCAGCGCCTGCTTCCCAAGATCGGAGGCGGACGAATCGCTGCCTTTGAAGCCATGAGCAGCAGCCTCCGCGTTAAAGACGCCATCATTCACGGCGAAACCGAAGGAAGAACTTTCTACGACATTATACAGGCGGGAAAGGCCTTCGGTATGATAACTTTTGATGAATATATATTAAAGCTGTACACCGACGGGATGATCACAGAAGAAACAGCAAAAGCCTATGCGTCGAACCGCTCTATCGTGGGACGGGGAATTGACGTGTTGAAAAGTTCAAAGGGAGAAAAAACAACACCTCTGGGAAAATTAAAGATGGATAACCGATATGGAAAACAGAAGGTATGGTCATGAAAGAAAAAGACATTGAATCGCAAAAGGACACGCAAACATTTTATGATGAACCGGAAAAGCCTTTTGACTACGTTGGCACGACGGACG
>JAITWQ010000033.1 GCA_031285215.1 Syntrophobacterales bacterium
GAAACCATGAGGAGCTGCTTAAAAATCTGAGGTGACTGGGGGAGGGCATAAAAAGTTCCCTGATTTACGCGGCTGGGAACCAAATAATCACGAGCGCCTTCCGGCGTACTTTTCGTCAGAAAGGGCGTTTCGACTTCAATGAAGCCATGGGAGTCAAAATAGCTTCGCGTTGCCGCCGCAACTTTACTTCTCAAGAGGAGATTCTTCTGAATCTGCGGTCTGCGAAGGTCAAGATAGCGGTATTTCAAACGCACCGTTTCCGAAATATCCTGATTCTCCTCTGCTAAACTGAAGGGCGGCGTTTTCGCTTCATTCAGAATTTCCAGTTCCGTCCCCATAACTTCAATTTTTCCCGTGGACAGGTCATGGTTGATCATGCCTTCCGGCCTTAAGATAACCTTCCCGACAACGGCCAGCACATACTCACTGCGGAGCTTTTTGGCCTCTTCATGGGCTTCCGGAGAGGTTTCGGGATTAAAAACAACCTGAACAAGACCCTCCCTGTCCCGCAAGTCAACAAAAATAAGACCGCCGTGATCTCTCCGGCGATGAACCCATCCCATCAATACGATTTCTTCGTCTGCGTTTTCCGCGCGAACGGCACCGCAGTAATGTGTTCTTTTGCGATTGGTAAATAAACGTGCCACCGGCGTAACCTCACTTTTCTATTGAACGATATGGCTTTTCAAATTGTCCAGGGGAACTGTCCGCTGCTTGCTGCTGCCCATATCGCGTAATTCGCCCTCACCTGCCTGAATTTCCCTTTCACCAAGGATGAGGGTGTATAAACTTCCCGATTTATCGGCCTTTTTCATCTGACTTTTCAGGCTTTTCCCCGCGTAGTCCATTTCCACGCGTATGCCTTCCAGCCGCAGCCGGTTGCAGAGCTTAAAAGCCGCTGCCTGCGCTTCGGAACCCAGGGCTGCGATAAACAGAACAGGCGGAGGCGGAGATTCCTGACGATCCTGCAACAAAGACATGAGCCGTTCAAAACCAATGGCAAAACCGATCCCCGGAATATCAGGCCCACCAAGATCACGAATCAAACCGTCATAACGTCCGCCGCCGACTACCGCGTTTTGGGAACCCATATGGGGAACGGTGATTTCGAACGTTGTCCTCGTGTAGTAATCAAGGCCGCGCACCATGCGGGTGTTCAAATTGTACGGCATCCCGAACATATCCAGACAGGTTCTTACCTGATTGAAGTGGCAACGGCAGCCCTCACAGATGAAATCAAGGATCGAAGGCGCATCTTGAATGAGACGGCGGCAGGAATCATTTTTGCAGTCAAAGACCCGCAGGGGATTGTTTACCAGCAGCCTTTGACAATCGGGGCAGAGGGAGTCATGCGTATCCTGAAGAAAGTCAATGACTTTTTGCCTGAAGATCAAGCGGCATTCCGGACATCCGAGAGAGTTGATATCCAGGGAAAGATTTTCCAGGCCAACCATTTTGAAAAGATGTACCAACATGAGAATTAATTCCGCATCAGCCTGAGGTTCTTCCGCCCCCAGCACCTCCACGTCAATCTGATGAAACTGGCGGTACCGCCCCTTTTGAGGCCGCTCCCGGCGAAACATGGGGCCGATGGAAAAGAGCTTCGTTACGGAACTGCGGCTGAACATGCTGTGTTCGATATAGGCGCGCAAAATGGAGGAGGTCGCCTCCGGCCTGAGGGTTAAACTGTCCTCGCCGCGATCGCGGAATGTGTACATCTCCTTTTCTACGATGTCCGTCGTGTCCCCGATTCCTTTTGTAAAGAGTTCCGTTTTTTCCAAAATGGGGACGTGGATCTCCTGAAAACCGAAGTCTGCAAAAACGCCGCGCACAATCCGCTCCACCTGATGCCAGTGATGCGCCTCTTCCGGCAGAATATCTTTAAAACCTTTAACGGCGGTAATATTGTTCATCGTGTTTCGACTTTCAGGGTGTTACAAAAATGAGAAAAAATAATGGGAAACATGCCAGTTTATTTTGATTCTCTCACGTCAACACCATATTCTGTGCTTTGCATGGTTCCAATTATTTTTGTTTTCGATGTATCGTACAATTCATAGTTGTGACCGCCGATGAATTCAAATTCAATTTTGGTAAGATAATTTACAGTTCCGAAAGTTTTTGCCATTTGAGCTGTGATTTCTTTAGCTTTCTGATGATAGCAGGTGATGATATGTTTACCTTCCTGAATCTGAATGGACTTTGGATATTTAAGCGAAGTTTCAATTCCGTCAATAGCCGTGATATAGACAGTTAAATCAGCGATCTTGAGTGTAGCCAGTTCCTTTGCAGGAATCAAAGGATCAGGTTTATATCCACCGGAAGTTGTTGCGCAACCGGTTATTGTAAACAATGCCACAATTGCCAAAATGATAATTTTGTTAATATTTTTCATATTGCAACTCTCCCTTTTTCAGTTTTTCAAGCACAAGCCGGTAATCTTCGGGGCAGAAAACAGGAAAAATAAATGCGTTTTTTACCGTTACGTTTTCTGCTCAAAACCCTATCCACAGTTTTGTTATAATCGGAGAAAACTATCATAGCCCCATAAAAAAGGCAATAATAGAGAGAAAGATTTTTTCGGGCATCGCTCACAGGCGATTTCCTGTTGATATACGCCATGCCGCGTATTATGATACTTTTAAGAGACAAAGCCGCAAGGTTTAGAGAAGCAGCCGCACGTTTCCGGGCGAATATTTGCGGTCAGCGGTGAGCCGGCGCTTGCGGCAGCGAAAAATAACGGAAAATAATTTTCAAGAGGAAAAGATGAATATGGTTTTGCTGGACGATACGCTGTTAATAGCGCGGGGATTGCATCGCGGATGCTATCGCCATCCATTAATGCCGGATAAATGCGTTAAGGTGCATTTAAAAGAAGAATATAACCAGGAAACCATCAGGGAAATTAAATATTACCGGCGGATAGCGGATAAAGTATTTCCCGAACCCATAATATCGCAGTATTACGGCACGGTGCAAACTAACTTGGGAACAGGTTATATTTTCGATCTGATTAAGGACTATAACGGAGAGGTATCGAAAACATTGTTACATTACCTGTCAGATAAATCCATGTATTTGAGATATAAAGACGATCTGAAGCGTGCTTATGGCCGGGTGAAAACTTTGGCGAACCAGTACGCTATCGTGACTATGGGGCTGAAACCTTACAATATTCTCTATCGGCTGAAAAATCAAGATAACGGGGAGCTGATCATTGTTGATAATCTGGGATGTTCCAATTTAATTCCCCTTGCTTATTATTTTGATTATTTTGCCAGACAGAAGCTGTCCCGGCGATTTAATCAGTTTGAAAAGGCGCTGCAGGACGAACTCAATGCCGTCATTACTTAATGCGCGGCGCCATAAAGCGATGGGATTTAACGGACATATTGGTCGTAGCGGATGTAGTGGCCGTCTGTCTCTAAGAAAAGGGCTCCGTTCCAATCCGTGCGCATGATGCGGATGTTTCGCCTTTCGTAGCGCTCCAATGTATGGGGATGGGGGAGGCGGTAAATATTGTCAAGGCCGCAACTGATGAGGGCGACGTTTGGTTTGACTTCATCAAGAAAAATGTCGGTGCTGGAGGTGCGGCTTCCATGGTGCGGAACAAGAAGAACGTCGCTTTTGAGGTCATGGCGTGAGTTGACCAGTCTTTTTTCTGTGGCGATGGAAATATCACCCGGTATCAAAATGGTGATCTCTCCGAAGCGCAGTTTTAAAACAAGGGAGCGGTTGTTTACCGCCGTGTAGTCTGATTGCTTGTCCGGGAATTTTTCCGGGTTCAAAATGGTGAGGCGGAGATTATTCACCGTTCGTTCCGGTGAATTTTCATTTTGCATCGTCAGGGGTATTTTTTTCCGGGCGATAATATCACGCATAGTTTGATATGTGTCATCGGGAACATCTTCTCCGTTTATCCACACTTCTCCCACGGGGAAATTTTTGAGAATGTAAATTAATCCGCTCAAATGGTCCGCGTGGGGGTGGGTGAGGATCATGATGTCTATCTTCCTTATCTTTTTATGCAGGAGAAAAGGAATGATGACGTGACGTCCCATATCGAAGGTGCTGCCTTCAAATCCACCGCCGTCAATGAGGATGGTTTTGTCTCCGGGTACCTGTATGACGGCGCAGCTGCCCTGTCCCACATCAACAACGGTCATTTCGAGGTTTTTCAGGGATGGCCTGTCAAGATAGTTGTACAGTAAAAAAACAGCGGACAGGAAGATCATCGTCAGGGAAATCCATCCTCTTTTGTTTCTCCATTGAAGAGAATGATGCCGATCCCTTTTGAACGTGGATACAGCGCCCACGAAGAGCAAGAGGATAACGTAATAGCCGATAATTTCCATTCCCGTTGGAGACGGTATCAAAAAGGATGAGTAAGGCAGTGAGGCAAAAAAGGTAACCAGATAAATTGATATCTTTACAAGATAAGTGGCGACAAAGACCAGAATAAGGCACAAAGGTTCGCCAAGGGGATAAAGGATAATAAAGAGCAGGCATACCGGTGTCGCCATGATCGCAAGAACAGGAATGACGACGGTGTTCGCCAGCAGTGACACAAAGGAAATACGATGAAAGTGGTAAGCAATGACCGGTATGGTAGCCAGGGTCGCGCTTACGGAGACAAGGAGAAAAATGATAAAACTTTTTGTCCCTTTGTCCTTGAAGCGCCGGAATATTGATTCCTCGTTTCTACCGGCCTGACGTTCCGAAAATAAATGCTGCAATTTTTCCGGAAGGTAGAGTATGGCCGCCACAGCAACAAAAGAGAGCTGAAAAGCCACATCAAAAAGGGATGTGGGTTCAAAGACAAGAATGATAATGGCGGCCAGGATCAGGGCGTTAAAGGCGTCTTTTGTTTTGCGGAACAGAATGGCGGTCATCAGCGTAATCGCCATTAAGGCTGCCCGCATAACGGGTGTTCCCATGCCGGCAATGCCCGCGTAGATAAAGATGGGAAGCAGAGAAAGGGCGTAGGAAACCTTGTTTATGTTCCATCTCAGCAAAAGACGGGGAAAAATCTTAAGCAGCGAGCGAAAGAAGAGAAGGGAAAAGAAGGCGACTAAGCCGACATGAAGCCCCGATATGGCGATAATATGAGTTGTTCCCGTTTGATTAAAGCTTTCCCGCAAATCATCGGGAATGGTTCTTTGTTCTCCCAGTGTTAAAGCGAGGATGACATCCCGTTCCGGCGGCGGTATGCGCTGCCAGATGAAATCCCTCAGTTTATCCCGGTATTTCTCCAGGGCTGTTTGGAGAAACTGGCCTTGTCCTCGCCGGAAGAGAATCATGTCCGGTTCACGGGAGATTGTACCGCGAAAATAGATATTCTGGCGCGCCAGATACTTTCTGTAATCAAATCCACCGGGATTTTTGAAATTTTCCGGCCTTTTCAGGACAGCGCGAAATTGAACGTAGTCCCCGTAATGAAAGGGAGGCAATCCCCTTGTTTTAATAATGACACGCCCGGGAATATTCCTGGCGCCATCTTCTCCCAGAGAATGAACTTCGGAGAGGATGTACTCCGCCTGATTTTCAGGCAAAGGGGAAAATTTTTCAATAAATCCCCGATATGTTATCTTTTGTTTCGCCATCTGCTGCTGTTCTGCCGCGCCGATGCCCTGCGGATCCTGTAAAGAGTAAGGAATCATACAGAATATGCCGATGAAAATAAGGATCAGATGCAAAGGGATGAAAGCCGCTGTTTTATTTTTCCTGCGAATAGCCAGCAGCAATCCCAGAAAAAGGAAAAGGAGGCAAGAGGCGATTATTGTATGGGACAAATGAAAGGTATTCCCAAGTAAAATACCGCCGCTGAAAGACAGGAAAAAGGGGAGAAGGGGGTAGCGAAGGCAAGATGAAGCCCCTTGTCTTATCTTTTGCATGGCCTTTGATAAGACAGGAAATATCATTATGCTCGCTTGAGAATACATCTTAATACCTGTATAATACCTATCTGTTTTGCATGATATTTGTATGGAAAATCCCTTGCGGGACAATCGTTTTGTCTGGTTGACCAGGAATGTACAAACGAAAATAAGCGGAAGGCACGATAACACATCATTATCGCTAAATTAAATGAAAAATTTGGTTGTGGAAAATTTGGATAAAGAATCTTTTTCCTGGGACAGCCAGTCTTCTGCCCGTCTCAATTGGCTCGTTATCACGCGCATACTTATTCTGTTTGTTCTGCTCACGCTGGTTATCTCCATGGACTCTTTGCAAGACGGCACATTTTCAGCGGCTTTGCATTACCTTCTCCCGGCGATCGCCTTCCTTGCTTTTCTCATTTCGCTGGGCTACCTTTTTCTTATCTACAGGATTAAAAATCTTGCCCTGCATGTTTATATGCAGTCTTTGGTGGATGTGTTTTTGATCACCTGCTTTATCTGGATTACGGCGGGAGCAGGCGCTACTTATTCCATGCTGTATCCTCTCGTAATCATCTATTCGGTTATTTTTCTGGGATTGCAGGCGGGATTGATCATGGCGTTTCTGTCCAGCCTTTCCTATGGCCTCCTTGCGTACATGATGTTTTTTGGTATTATCCATCCTTTTTCCCTTCTCGGACGGGAAGTTGCAACCGGCGGCCATACGGGATCGGCCATGCAGATTTTCAGCGGCATTTTCATTCATGTTTTGTCTTTTTGCCTGACGGCTCTATTGGCAAATTTTGTTGTTTCCCGCGAAAGGAAAACGCGTATTTTGCTTGAAGAAGCGGAATATGCCTTTGCCAAACTTGACTCCCTCCACAGCAGTATTGTCGAATCCATCCATACCGGTATTTTAACGGTTAACCTTAATGGCCATATCCAGTCCTTTAACAGGGCGGCCATTGATATTACGGGATGGCCTGCGGAGGATGTGCTGCGAAAGGATATCCAGACCATCATTCCCGAATACGCCAGCATTCTTGAGATAACCGGCCAGCGGCCGGACGATGTCTGGGGAAAAGAGAGGATAGAAATTGATACGAAAGATAAGAATGGCCGGCCCATCGTGCTGGGATGTTCTCTGTCTGTTTTAAAGGGAAATGATAACGCTCCCATAGGACATATTCTTATTTTTCAGGATATTACAAGTATTCAGGAGATGAAGCGGGCCTACGAACGAAGTCAGAAAATGGCTTTTATCGGCGAACTGGCTGCCGTTTTGGCTCATGAAGTGAGAACACCCATGGCTTCTATCAGCGGCGCCATTCAATTATTGCAAAAAACTCCCGGTCTGGGCAGTATAAACGAACGTCTTTTGCAAATTGTGCTGCGGGGCAAAGACCAATTGGAAAGCTTTATCAAAGATTTTCTCCTTTTGTCCCGCCCGGCCATCGGCAATCATGAAGAAATTGATCTTGTTGGCATGATTGAGGAAATTGTGGAAACGGTTAAATATGATCCCCTTTGCCATGACGGTATTGATTTTAAGTTTAGCTTTTCTTCGCCAATGCAAATGAAAGCCAACCGCACCGAACTGCGCCAGCTTTTTACCAATCTTATTCTCAATGCTGTGCAGTCCATGCCGGATGGAGGAGATGTAAACATTGCCATGACCTGGGCCAAAAACGATTCGGGTCAGGAATGTGCAGAGATTTCTGTGACGGATCAGGGTCCGGGAATCGAAGAAGAACGGCAGGCCAAAATCTTTGAACCGTTCTATACGACGCGGGAACAGGGAACGGGCCTGGGTTTGGCTATTGTCAACAGGATTGTTTCTCTGTATGACGGGATGATTCGTGTTGACAGCGAGTTGGGACAGGGAACGACCTTTTATGTGAAAATGCCTCTGAATATGGGAGTAGAAACAGAAAATGGCGAGAATACTGATTGTTGACGATGATAAGGGAATCAGAGAAATTCTTGAAATAGCGCTTTC
>JAITWQ010000135.1 GCA_031285215.1 Syntrophobacterales bacterium
CCTGCAAAGAAAAAACCGTAATATCGGGATCATCTTTGCAGGTAAAATATCCCCAGGGAGCGGAAAAACAACTGATCTACGCGGCGACGCAGCGTTGCGTTCCCGCCGGGAAATTACCCATGGCCGTGGGATGCGTGGTGCAAAATGTGGGCACGGCAAAAGCCGTTTATGATGCCGTTGCGGCGCAAAAACCATTGATGGAACGTGTGGTGACCGTAACAGGCGCTGTAAAAAACCCTAAAAATCTTCTCGTTCCTATCGGAACAGCTTTCAGAGATGTAATTGATTATTGCGGCGGATTCTCAGAGGAACCCGGTAAAGTGATCATGGGAGGCCCCATGATGGGAATAGCGCAGTTTACCCTTGATGTTCCCGTAGTTAAAGGGACATCCGGTATTGTCGTTCTTGGGCGTCATGAAGTGGTGAATGAGAAACCCAGTGAATGTATCAGCTGTGCCCGATGCGTTGATGTTTGTCCCATGAATCTTATGCCCGTTCTTCTTGCCCGTTATGCGGAAAATGGCCGTTGGGATGCAGCGAAAGAGGCTGGTATCATGAATTGCATGGAATGCGGATCGTGTGCCTTTGTGTGTACTGCCGATCGAAACCGGATGCAGTTAATACGATACGGTAAATTCATGGTCCAGGAATTGGAAAAGGCGGAGAAAAAGTAAAATGGCGGATATAAAAGCGGATGCAGCCCCGCGGCTTATAGTTAGCGCTGCTCCTCATTTAAAAACGAGCGATTCGGTCGAAAAAGTAATGTACTCGGTGGTCATTGCCATGTTGCCTGCTTTGGCCGGGGCGGTATATTATTTTGGCTGGCGCGCCCTTTGGGTGACGGCAATTGCAGTTGTAACGGCGGTTTTAACGGAAGCGGCAGTGCAGAAATTTCGCAAAGTGCGCATTACGGCGTTAGACGGCAGTGCCG
Organism: Syntrophobacterales bacterium; assembly: GCA_031285215.1. Classification (GTDB taxonomy): domain Bacteria; phylum Desulfobacterota; class Syntrophia; order Syntrophales; family JAAYKM01; genus JAAYKM01. Next base: position 932 of record JAITWQ010000135.1, read on the forward strand.
TTGTTGTCGGAATGCTTTTAGCGTTTAACCTTCCTCCCAGCGTCCCCTGGTGGATGCCGGTGGCGGGAACCTTTTTTGCGGTTGCCATCGGGAAGCACGCTTTTGGCGGGCTTGGCATGAATCCCATGAATCCGGCGCTCTTGGGACGGGCATTTCTTATGGCGTCGTGGCCCGTCTATATGACAACAGGCTGGAGCGTTCCCCAGGCGGGAACGGCAGAGGGCGTCGTGGCCGTGACAGGGGCAACTCCCCTGGCGACGGTTAAGGCTGCCATGGCGGATTTGGCGGCAGGCGTCAATGTGGAGCAATCGCGGCTCATAATTGACTCGGTAAACACCACAGAAACCTATCTCTCTTTATTCTTTGGAAGTATTGGGGGATGTATCGGTGAAACATCGGTATTGCTGCTTTTGATTGGCGCGGCGTATCTGTTTTATAAACAATATATAAACTATCGTATTCCTCTGTCCTTTATCGGAACTGTGGCTGTATTGGCTTGGGTATTCGGCGGAGAGGGATACTTTACGGGAGATTTCCTCTTCCATGTTTTGACAGGCGGCCTGGTTATTGGCGCGTTTTTTATGGCGACAGATATGGTGACATGTCCGTCCACGCCATGGGGTCAGTTGGTTTTTGGTATGGGGTGTGGTCTTTTGACAGTTTTCATCCGGTTGGTTGGGGGGTATCCTGAAGGCGTGTGTTATTCCATCCTTTTGATGAACCTGGCTACGCCTTTTTTAGACCGATATACGAAACCGAAAATATTTGGAGCGTAAAACGTGTTAAATATTGCAAAGATGGGACTTGTTTTGGGAGCGTTTTGTGTCGCGGCTGCTCTTGCTCTGGGCGGCACCTATGAAATGACGAAAGATAAGATTGCCATTCAGAGAGAAAACGTTATGAAAGAGGCCCTTAGCGGCGTTCTGCCCGAGGCCAAAAAGATTATTGACGATACCATTGACGGGAAAACGTATTATAAGGGTTATGCGACGGAAGATGCAACGGGTGAACCCATCGGGTACGCCATCATAGCGGAGGGGGTTGGCTATTCCAGCACGATTCGCACCTTGGTGGGATTAACTCCCGAAGGCATCATCAACAAGATGAACATTATCTATCAGCTGGAAACGCCCGGACTGGGAACAAAAGCCGTGGAAATCAGATATGGCGAGGAAGATCCCTGGTTCCAGCGGCAATTTTTAAATTTACCCGGAGATTCTGTTGCCGTGGATAAGGATGGCGGCCAGATTGTGAGTATCTCAGGATCAACGATTACGGCACGCGCCATTGCCTCTTCCATCAAGCGGGAAACGGAGTGGCTGAAAGCACAGGGCGTTATTAAGCCAGGCACAAAATAAAAGGAAAAAATATGCAAAGGACACTTGTTCAGGAAGTTACCAAGGGCATTACAATAGAGAATCCCGTATTTCGCCTTCTTTTGGGCTTATGCCCCTCTTTGGCAGTAACGACCTCTTTGATCAACGGCTTGGGTATGGGAGTAGCGGCGACTTTTGTCTTGATTTGTTCCAATGGGATGCTTTCTCTGATCAGAGGAATTATTCCCCCCAAAATTCGCATCCCCATTTATATTATTGTGATTGCCACATTTGTTTCCATTATGGAAATGATGATGGAGGTATATACGCCGGCTCTCCATAAGGCTTTGGGAATATTTGTTCCCCTGATCGCCGTTAATTGCATCATCTTTGCGAGAGCGGAAATCTTTGCCGGCAAGAACGGCGTGGGACGTTCCATGCTGGACGGCCTGGGGGCGGGTTTGGGATTTACTTTGAGCTTAGCCATTTTAGCGGGAATACGTGAAATTTTGGGCGATGGGAAATTACTGGGTTATCCCGTCATGGGACAATCCTATGAGCCGATTTTACTGATGATATTACCGGCCGGCGGTTTCTTTATTCTTGGCTTTCTGGTCGCGGCCTTGAAACTATATGATCTTCGTGCTGAGGCAAAGAAAAGTGTTCTTCTTGCCTCTAATCCGTAACAAAAAAGGGGTATATCCGTGGAAATAAAAGTACTTTTTATGATCATTATTTATTCCGTCCTGATTCAGAATTTTGTTCTGTCCAGGTTCCTTGGTTTATGTCCTTTCTTTGGCTGCTCCCAAAGGATCAGCTCCGCCATTGGTATGGGATGTGCCATTACTTTTGTTATGGCCCTGGCTTCCGCCATAACTTGGATCGTATATACGTATCTGCTGGATCCCGCGACAAGTATTGTTGGCTTTTTTACCGAAGGGAACGGAGCGCCGGACCTGAGATTCCTGCGCACGATTTCTTTTATTTTGGTCATTGCCGTCCTTGTCCAGTTCATCGAAATGTTTCTGCAGAAAAAAGTTCCCTCTCTGTATCGCGCCCTGGGGATTTTTCTTCCCCTGATGGCGACAAACTGTGCCATTCTTGGTGTAGCCGTACTTAATGTTGAAGGTTTCACCGCCATAGGAATTCATACAAAGCTGACCTTTATTCAGAGTGTTACTCAAGGCGTCGCCGGCGGAGCCGGTTTTCTTCTGATTTTGATTTTGATGGCGGGCTTGCGTGAAAAAATGGAGTTGGTAACGATTCCCGAATCAATGAAGGGGGTTCCCATTGCCTGTGTTACGGGAGGATTAATGGCCCTTGCTTTTATGGGATTTTCGGGACTTTCTTTTTGAAATAGATTTTTAGAGATCAAGAATAGGATTTCAATTATATGATTACCGTTGTTTCGTCCGTCATTATTTTAGGTATCTTTGGCGTCCTTTTTGGGGCGTGTCTGGCCTACCTTTCCGTAGTTTTTGCGGTACAAGTTGATCCGAGAATTGAAAAGATTACGGAAATTTTACCGGGAGCGAATTGCGGCGGCTGCGGCGCTCCAGGCTGCTTTTCCTTTGCGGAAGGTGTTGTGAGCGGCGCCTTAACCCCTACCAGCTGCGCCCCGGGCGGCAAAGAGGTCGCCGCGAAAATAAGCGCGATCCTCGGCTGCGAAGTGGGAGAAATGATACCCATGGTTGCTGTCGCAAACTGCCAGGGCGGAAATCAGGAGGCAAGGCAGAAGTTTGAGTATATGGGTGTGGAAGATTGCCGTGCCGCCCTTCTTCTGTCCGGCGGTCATAAAGCCTGCGGGTATGGGTGTTTGGGATTTGGGAATTGTGTTGCGGTTTGTCAGTTTCACGCCATTATGATGAACGATAACGGATTGCCCGTTGTCAATCCCCATCTTTGTACGGGATGCGGATTGTGTGTGGGGGCCTGTCCCCGTCATGTAATCAGTCTGATCAGCAAGGATCAGAAAATCTATGTCGGATGTGTAAACCCCGAAAAGGGTAAATCGGTAAAGGCTGTTTGTACTGTTGGCTGCCTTGGTTGCGGCGTTTGCGCCAACAAGAACAACAACCCTTCGGGAGATATTGTCATGGAAAAAGGATTGCCCATAATTACTTATGAAAGCAATCTGCGCGTTCTTCCCGGCGCAGCCCGCTGTCCTTCCAAGGCCTATGTCATTAACGTTAAATATCCGGCGGTAGAATATGACGGAACAATGTGCGACGGGTGTGAAGATAAGGCCAAACCCCTTTGTGTAAAGATATGCCCGGTAAAAGAATGTCTTGTCTATGATGGTGAAAATAAAAAAGCGGTCTATGACAGCAGTTTCTGTGTCGGTTGTAAGCTGTGTTTGGAGGAATGCCCGGTAAAGGCGTTTAAATAATCTAATATTTTCAAGTTATGAGGAAGTGACTATGGTCATGAAAAAACAGTTTAATCGTCGGGATTTCTTAAAATATTCTCTTTCTTTTGCCGCAGGCGGAGCAACAGTTGCCATATTGAATCCCTATTTGAAAATCGGCGATCGCATTGTGCATCTTCTGAATCCGGGTTTGGAAAAGCCATTTAAGAAAGCTTTTCTTTCCATGGGTACCTATGTTGATATTGCCATTTACGATCAGAATCTGAAAAATGATGCTGCCCATATTTTGGCGAAGGCGGAAGAAGAAATTCTTGCCATTGATCGCCTGATGAGCAGCTTTAGCAAGTCCAGCGATCTGGCCAAGATTAATCTTGCGTCTGGAAATGACCATGCCATCGTTGATGGCCGCCTTTGCGAGGTGTTTCAAGGGGCAAAGGAAATCAGCCAGGCAACGGGAGGTGTTTTCGATCCGACCATCCTGCCTCTGTTGAAACTCTATGGCCTCAGGGATAATCACCCTGTAATGCCTGACAGAAAAGCACTGGAAACAACTCTGGCGCTAATTGATTATCGCCAGATCAGTATTGATCGTGATACGAGGCGCATTGGATTAACAAAAAGAGGCGCGGCGGCTGATCTCGGCGCCATTGCCAAAGGTTACGCTGTTGACCGGGCTGTTGCGGCGTTGAGGGAGCATGGCGTTGAGAAGGCCGTTGTCAATGCCGGCGGTGAAATTTATGCTTTGGGTACTCCGAAAAATCAGGAAGGATGGGAAATTGGCATTCAACATCCCACCCAACCGCAAAAGTTAGCGGGAAGAATTGTTGTCGCAGACAAGGCCGTTTCCACATCGGGTAATTATGAATGGCGGGTACAAAATCAGGATACAGACAAAAAGTTTGGCCATCTGATTGATGCCTCGACGGGAGAGATGGCGGAACCCATGTTGAGCGCCACAATTGTTGCCAATTCCACCATGATGGCCGATGCCTTATCAACGGCTGTGTTTCTTATGGGACACAAAGGGGCGGAAAAATTTATTGCTTCCCAAAAAGATGTTGGCGGCGCGTTAATTCTACCCCGGGGAAAGGCAGACATTGACGTCATACAAACAGGCGCTTTTCCACGCATTTTAACCTGAAAAAGCGCTTTCCAAAAATTTTGTTACCTAAAACTGAGAGAGGGGGAACATTTTGTTTCCCCTTTTTACGTTTGCGGGTTTGACCCGCAATCTCGCAAAAAGCAAACCGCAAAATACCAGAAGAAGCCTACAATGACGCAACATTTGCCAAATTTAAATATCATTGCGCAACAAGCACATTAATTCGCGCCGGTTGAGACGGAAGAATCCGGATTGAAACCTAAGGTAAACGTTTTTATTGTTTTGTTTCCTGCCGGATCAACGACCGAAGCGCCAAATTCCCATGTCGTTTTTTTAGTTTCGGGAATGGACCAGGTAATAAGCCCCGTTTTCTCATGAATGGTCATCCCTTCGAGTTTAGGTTCTTCCAGGGAAAAAGTAACCGTTTCACTGTCCGGATGTTTGCTGACCAACTGGCATGTAAAAGGTTCTCCGGGGGAAATGTTATCCTTTGTCCCTTGAATATCAAGGGAAGGCGGAACAGCACGAATGTTGAGGGGCTGACTTGTTTTTGCCGGTGCTGCCCCATTGTCATCGTAAGGCGTGACGGTGACGGTAATCAAATCGCCTATCTTAAAACCGGCAAGCTCCAGTGTGTCGCCAGAATTAGGAATGGGTTGGCTATTGACTTTCCAGGCATAGACATATTGGAATTGTTTGCCCTTTGCCGATTCCGCAAGAAAAACCTCCGCATGGATGGTATCCTGCCGCGTCGGCTCCGACGGTTGTAAAAGAACTTGCCGGATAATAATAATCAGCGGCGCGGGACGTTCTCTTTGCTGAGGAGGTGGTATATCCGCAAAAGTTCCTGCCGCTTTGTTATCCCCTGGTTTATCCTTCCCCCAAAAGATCAGGGCGGCGGCACATAAAAGAATAACAACAATAATATTTGTTTTTCCCCAAAATTTGTTTTTCCTTTTATGCGTATTCTTATTTTTTTCTAAATCCATGACAGCGTCTTTTCCCTTTTTAAAATGCTAGAAGGAATTTATTATTAATACCTATTTTATAGATACAAAAGCGGACAATTTAAATTTGATGCGGAATATCTTAGGAAAAATAAAATGGAGTTTAATACTCCTTGATGTTGCCTTGTAAGCATATGGAAGAATCACCCCACCGCAAGCATACGGAGGCAGCGGCGGGGGAATTTATTATCTTCCTTATTCTATTTTCCTGTCTTTCCAATAGAGCGTTTTTGTGTCACCAAAGGGATTATCAACCTCCTCATCATCCCAGATGGCAGAAGCATGGGAAGTGTTGACAATAATTCGCCCTTTCCGTTTCCCCTTTCCGAAGGTGACACCCACGTCGGAGGGAATACCGTCTCCAATTTCTACCGATTGTACACCATTCCTCAATCTTCCCGCACCGGTAAGGTAGTCCACCCCATACAGTCTTGCCTTTCCAACAGCCCCACAGAGATTAGTGGTGGTGGGAGCGATATATGTGGCAAAGTAGAGCACTTTGTTAAAGACAAGGGATTCGGATAAAACTTTTTCCCCGGAATCAAGCTGAAAACGCCATCCTGCGGCAGAACCGCTACTGCCAGGAGCAGGAATATCTGCCGCCAATTTTACCGTTCCAATGTCCTGGTCGTCCTTGACGGCATAAAAATAATCTTGCGTGGTGGTAGCACCAGGTTTCGTTTTGTCACCCGTACCCCAATATACCCATGGTTTACGCGTATTATCCAAAGCGACTATGGGGGCAGTGTAAATGGGCGTGTCCGACCCGTTGTTACGCAACAACATGGAGCCTCTCCAGTCGCCAGTGTCGCAGCCAGTATTGGCAGAGGCACTGC
>JAITWQ010000165.1 GCA_031285215.1 Syntrophobacterales bacterium
GTGTGCGCCGACAATGAAAGGGTTCAGGAAATTCTTCCCCAGATCAAACGGAGAACAGTGACCTATGGCCTTGTGGAACCGGCAGATTACATGGCGGAAAATATCCGCACGGAAAATCATGGCAGCCGCTTTTCCGTGGTGGAACGTCATGTTCACCTGGGAGAAATTGCCCTCCATGTTCCGGGGCGCTTTAATATTGCCAATGCCCTGGCAGCCATTGCCGTGGCGCGTGAGTTTGGCCTCGCCTTTGATGTGATACGGGAAGGATTTGCATTATTTGAGGGCGTGCAGCGCCGGATGCAGGTTAAGGCTGTTTTGGACGGCGTGACGATTGTTGACGACTACGGTCATCATCCGACGGAAATTCGTGAAACTCTTAATGCGGCGAAAGAAGCCTGGAAACATCGTCTTATTGTCGTTTTTCAGCCGCATCGGTTCAGCCGCACCCAGGCTTTGCTGGCGGAGTTCGTCCGGTCTTTCGAGCAGGCGGATCAGTTGATTCTCATGGACATCTATTCTGCCGGTGAAGAACCTGTTCCGGGTATTTCTTCCCAGGTATTGCGGGATCTTTTGTCGGAGAACGGACATGGTCATGTGTCCTGCATCTCCGATGGGGACGCTATTGTAGATCACCTTGTGGAGATTATCCGCCCCGGGGATATCGTTATGACGCTGGGCGCCGGGAACGTATGGATGGTTGGCGAAATGCTGGCAGCGCGCTTGAAAGGAGAAAAATAATACATGGATATCATGATGACTGCTGAGAAGCAAAAAGAAGGACCTTCATGGGATGTTCTGTTTCCCCATGCCGTTTCTTTTGATCAGCCGGGTTACAATTATACGTCCATGGGTGTGGGAGGAAAAATTGACAGGATCATGTGCCCGCGGTCGGCAAGTGAACTGGGAGATATGGTAAGTCTTCTCCGGACTCATCATATCCCCTATACTGTCGTGGGAAACTGGACCAATCTTATTGTCACGGACAAGGGATTTCGCGGCGCTCTCATCTGGACCAAAAATTTGGATCGTGTCTGGGCAGAGCGGGATAAAAATCATGCACAAAAAATCACCGCCCAGGCAGGCGCGCTTCTTATGGAGCTTGTCGGCCTTACGATGCGTGAGAACCTGACCGGTCTTGAGTTTTGCGGCGGTATTCCGGGAACTGTCGGCGGCGCGGTGCGCATGAATGCCGGCGCTTATGGCCACAGCGTTTCCGAATCCATCGTGGCCGTTACCCTTATGGACGGGGAAGGGCGGACCAGGGCATGGGAGAGGGAAGATTTATTCTTTGAGTATCGCAATGTCCATCTCTCTCCCGGTCACCTGATTGTGGACGCAACATTTCAGGTTTTTCCGGCTGCCCAGGGACAGGTAGAGGCGAAGGTGAGTAAAATCATGGCGGACAGGATGGCCAAGCATCCCCTCAACTATAAAAATGCGGGATCCATCTTTAAAAACCCCAAAAATCATGCCCCGGCAGGTCATTTGATAGAAGAAGCGGGCCTGAAAGGATATGCCGTTGGCGATGCAGCCATTTCCGAGAAGCATGGAAACTTTATCATCAATCGGGGCGGAGCATCCGCCGCTGATATTTTGGCCTTAATTGAGCATGTACAGGAAACCATTTTTTTACGCTACGGCATCCTTTTGGAGCCGGAAATCAAGGTTATCGGAGAACAATAGCCAGTGAAAAAGACGTCACAGTCCGTATTGCGAATAAAAAAGAACCGCTTGCAGCGATTTTTCCTTCTCTATTTTCGTGAGGCGGCGGCCTGCGTTCTGATTCTGACCGCGGTGCTGACAATGACGTTTGGTTTTATCTATGCCTACAGCTGTGTTCTGAGCGATCCGGCCTTTCGTTTGCGTGATATGGTGGTGCATGGCTGCCGTGAAATTACGGAGCAGGAAGTGATTGCCGGCGCGTCCCTCGTTCCGGGGCAGAATTTATTCTCCGTCAGCCTGAAGAAGGTCGCTCACCGCATCGAAAAGAATCCCTGGATCAAAGAGGTTCGCGTCGGGCGTGAACTGCCCGACCGCCTTGTTATGGAAGTGCAGGAAAGGGTGCCCCTGGCTCTGGTGGAAAAGGAAAAGCGCTTTAGAATTGTTGACCGGGACGGCATCGTTTTTAAGGAACTGGACAGCCGTGATAATCATGATTTACCCATTCTTACGGGATGTTATAAGGACGGAATATTACAGGGCGATCTTTTCCGCAAAGCCCTTGGCCTGCTGACGCATTTGTCTGATGCGAAGGAAAGCATCATTGGTTATAACAATATTTCCGAACTTAATTTGGATGAAATTTTCGGTTTATCCGTGATTACGAATACGGGTTTTTGCCTGGCCATGGGTTTTGATGATTACCAGAACAAGCTTCGCTTTTTACCCGCAATTCTGGAGAGTCTGCAAAAACGGAATGTTAATATGAGACTCCTCCATATTGATCTTCGTGATCCGGCAAAAATTACGGTTCGTGACGGTATTCGGACAGCCCCGTTAAAAACCGGCGGTACGGGCAAGGAATATAGGCTTTAAGGCGCAGGAGATATGAAAATATCGTGAAGAAATGCTTAGCTAAGGGAAAGGTAAATTAAAAGATGGCAAAAAAGGCGAATCTGGTTGCCGTGCTGGATATCGGGACCACCAAAACCTCCGCATTAATCTGCGAACTTACGGAAGGCGGCGTTGATCTCATCGGGTTTGGCTCAACTCCTTCGGATGGTTTGCGCAAAGGGGTGGTTATTAACATAGAAAACACCGTTGAATCCATCAAAGGCGCTCTGGAAGAAGCCGAACGCGTATCGGGCTGCAATATCCGCTCCGCGTATGTGGGCATTTCCGGGGGCCATATCCGTGGTCAGAACAGCCTTGGCATTGTGGGCATCAAAGGCGGGGAAGTTGACTCGGAGGATGTACAGCGATCCGTAGAAGCCGCAAAGGCCGTTAATATTCCTACGGACCGGGAAATTCTTCACGTTCTCACTCAAAGTTTTATGGTGGACGATCAGGACGGCATTCGTGATCCCGTAGGAATGACCGGCGTTCGCCTTGAGTCCAAGGTACACATTGTCACAGGAAGCGTCTCGGCCATACAGAACATTGTAAAATCGGTTAACCGGGTGGGTTTGGAGATCAGCGAAATAGTTTTGGAACATATTGCCGCGGCGGAAGCCGTCCTCACTCAGGATGAAAAGGACTTGGGCGTGGCCATGCTGGATATTGGCGGCGGGACTGCCAATCTGGTCATTTACTACGAGGGTACCGTCCGTACAACGGCGGTGATTCCGGTGGGCGGGCATTACATTACCAGTGACATATCAACGGGATTGCGTACGCCCCTTGCCGAGGCGGAGCGTATCAAGAAAGAGCATGGCTGTGCCTATACTCCCATGATTCCCCGCGAGGAGACCATTCAGGTGCCCAGTGTGGGAGGGCGGGAGCCGCGGGATGTATCGCGCCAGATTCTGGGGCGGATTATTGAGGCGCGAATGGAGGAAATTATAAATCTCGCTTACAAGGAAATTTCCAAATCGGGGTATGAGGATCTCCTTGCCGCCGGTGTTGTGGTGACGGGAGGAACGTCCAAAACGGAAGGGACGGCGGAATTAACGGAACAAATTATGAATATGCCCGTGCGGATGGCCTTGCCTCGCGCCATTGGCGGGCTTAATGATAAGGTTGATCATCCCATGTATTCAACGGCGGTGGGTTTGGTCATGTATGCCAGTCAAAATATGTCCAGGAAGGTACGGAATTCTTCGGAAAGCTGGATTGGGCGGACGTGCAGACAGGTAAAAAAATGGTGTCTAGAATTCTTTTAAGGGGGGAAAACCATGTTTGAATTGGCAAATGAAGGCAGCGAACTCTGTTCGGCGAAAATAAGAGTCATCGGTATTGGTGGCGGCGGGGGAAATGCGATTAATACGATGATTTCCTATAACCTTACGGGAGTGGAATTTATCGCCGCCAATACGGACG
>JAITWQ010000043.1 GCA_031285215.1 Syntrophobacterales bacterium
TTCCTTTTTTCTCTCCGCCGTCTGCGGTGTTATTATTTTTTTCATCACCTGCAACACCCTCAAACTCTATGATGTAGTATGACGTTCCCGGTATCCAGTCCCTGGGGCATAACGGTTGAGGCTTATCTGTTGCGATAAATTCCACTTTTTGTACCCGTAACTGCTCATTTGCGCTCTTAATAAGGCCGGTTTTTCCTGCTGCACCAGTCGTACCCGTTAACGTTCTCCCGCTTTCCAAAGTGATGCAGTAAGAAGTCTCGGTGATCGGCCTCCCCGTTTCCGAGACAAACTTTATCTGTTCATCATAAATCTTACAGGTACATGGCTCTTTAGCCCCAAGGCGCTCCCAGATTTCACAGCCGGTCTGGGCGTCAAGAAGGGATGTCCCGCTTACCTTTGTCTTACCGTCTTTGTGCCGAAACATTATATCGCCCACTGATGATATGTTTCTGCCAATCATCAGTTTTCTGACTATTTCAAATCTTATCGAACAACGAAATGTGCCGCGAATCCTTGCTTTAATGGCGTATTCCGAGTTTTCCTGCTTTTTTTCTTCGCTCATTTCATGCTCCCGTTATAACCACTTGAATTAACAGATTATCTACCTTACTATTCATCCATCAGTTTATATATTCGGCGTAACAATCGGATATTTTTTGCTTAATGGAAGAAATAAGCTCCGCCGACAGTTGATGCTTTGTTTCCAGGGTAACGATTGTATCACTTACTTTGTTTCGGAGATGGAGGAAGGCGGCATGGGAACCGGGGTAATTCTCCAAAATTTCTTTGAGAAGGAGCATGTCGTTTTTCGTATGGCGATGGAAATCCATATAGATATGAAGGGAGGTATTTTCATCAAATCCCCGGAAAAAATTCTCTGCGGCACATATTTCCTGAGCGATAATTTTGACCTCCTCATCTTGATTGTCCACAAAACCCTTAACAATCAAGGGAGTATCCCCATGGGTGAGGGCATAGGTTTTCTGGTAGAGATCGGAAAAGCAAATGGCCGTAAAAACGCCTTTTAAATCTTCAAACTGAATATGGGCCATGGTGTCTTTTTTCTTCGTTTTCATCTCTTTGACATGCAAAACAACGCCGGCAAGGGTAACCATGTCTTTTTCCTGATGATGCTGAAGATCGGCGGAAAAAATAACATTTTTAGTTTCCCATTCCAGGCGGAATTTTTCCAGAGGGTGACCCGTTACGTAAAACCCCAGCGTTTCCTTTTCGTAATCAAGGAGAACCTGCTGGCTTTCATTCTCTCCCGCGGGGATGACCGCATCGTCACCCGAAAAACCGGTTTCTCCCTGCCTCTCATCCTCTGGAAGAAGGGGCTGGACGGCGTCAAAAAGGCTGAGACTCATCTGGCCGTTGGAGAGATCACGATTTTTTTTCTGCACCTGGGCCAGAATACGGTCATAGGAAGCCAGGAGGCGGCTTCTGTTATCGGCAACGGAATCAAAACAGCCGCTTTTGATCAGGCTTTCTATGGCCCTTTTGTTAATCTTATACAAATCGGTCTTCGTACAGAAATCTTCAAAGGAAGTGAAGGAACCATGTTTTTCCCGGCAGTCAATAATGGACTCAACTACCCCCTCCCCCACATTTTTTATCGCCGCCAGGCCAAAGCGGATGGACATCTCTCCGGCCCGGAAGATCTTTTTGGATTGATTGATGTCGGGAGGCAAAACGGCAATTCCCATTTCCTTGCAATCATTGATGTAGCGGATAATTTTATCCCGGTTATCTTTTTCACTTGTCAGCAGGGCCGCCATAAAATAGGCCGGATAATGGGCCTTCAGATAGGCCGTTTGATAGGAAATCATCGCGTAGGCTGTGCTGTGAGATTTGTTAAAGCCGTATTCGGCGAAGGTTTCCATCTTTTCCCATATTTTCAGGGCTTTACCCGGGGGAATTTCCCTGTTCTCCGCACCGGCAAGAAATTTAGGCTTTTCCTCTTCCATGTCGGACGCCTTTTTCTTGCTCATCACCTTGCGCAGGGTATCCGCTTCCGACATGGAATACCCGCCCACGCTTACGGCAATTTGCATTACCTGTTCCTGATAGAGAATGACGCCGTATGTTTCTTCAAGAATGGATTTCAATTGAGGAATCTCGTAGCTTATTCTGGTTTTACCCTGTTTCCGGGAAATAAATTCAGGGACCATGGCCATAGGGCCGGGACGGTACAGAGCGATAAGGGCAATTACCTCTTCAATGCAGTCCGGCCTCATATTGACGAGAATATCCTTCATCCCGGCGCTCTCCAACTGGAAAACGCCGTCCGTATCTCCCTTGCTTAAAAGTTGATATGTTAGTTTATCTTTCAGGTCTAATAGATTGAAATCAATATCTATTCCGTGATCTTCCCTGACCGCCTGAATCACATTTTCGATGACCGTAAGGGTTTTCAGGCCTAAAAAATCAAATTTGGTGAGACCCACCGTTTGCAAATCATTCATGGAGAATTGGGTGACAATATCGTCCATGTACTTGGGATTTTTATAGAGGGGAACCCTTTCCATCAGGGGGATGTCCGATACCACGACACCTGCGGCATGGGTCGAGGCATGTCTGCTCAATCCTTCCAAAGATTTTGCCAGGGAGAGCAACCGCGCCACTTCCGGTGATTTACGCGCCTCTTCGTCCAGGCGGGGTTCCGTCTGCAAAGCATCATTTAAGGTAACATTAAGCCCTTCGGGAATCAGTTTGGCAATACGATCAACCTCATTATAGGGCATACCAATAACCCGCCCCACGTCACGGATAACGCCTCTGGCCTGCATGGTGCCGAAAGTGATGATTTGGGCAACCTTATCCTTGCCGTATTTTTCCTTAACGTATTGAATGATCTCATCCCGCCCGTCGGGGCAGAAATCAATGTCAATATCCGGCATACTGATACGATCAGGATTCAAGAAGCGCTCAAAGAAAAGATCATATTTGATGGGATCAATATTGGTAATGGCAAGACAATAGGCGACAAGGCTTCCCGCCGCAGAACCTCTTCCCGGCCCCACGGGAATCTTCTTCCTTTTCGCGTACTGCACAAAATCGGAAACGATGAGGAAATAACCGGCAAACCCCATATTTTTGATGATCTCCAATTCATGGTATAAACGCTGGCGGTATTTTTCCCTTGTGGCCTCCTGCTCCTCCGGCGGAACATCACGGAGAATGACAGGCAGGAGAAGGGCAAAACCGTCCTCCGCCGCCTGAGCCAATTGATCGTCCAAAGTTTTCGCGGTGTTGTCTATCTCAAAGTTGGGCAGGAAGAACTTTCCGAAATCCAATTCCACCTGGCATGACGCGGCAATATGGAGCGTATTTTCAATGGCTTCGGGAATATCCTTAAAAAGCTCCGCCATTTCTTCGGGTGATCTTAAGTAGAGCTGATCCGTGGAAAATTTCATCCGGTCCCGATCTTCGACGGTTTTGCCCGTCTGGATACAGAGAAGGACATCGTGGGCCGCCGCCGCTTCACGGGTCGGATAATGGCAATCGTTGGTGGCCACCATCCCGATACCCAGTTTCCGCCCCAGTTCAATGAGTTGGCCGTTGACGGTTTTTTGTTCGTCAAGACCGTTTTCCATGATCTCCAGATAAAAATTACCGGGGCCAAAGATGTCCTGATATTCCTTTGCCGCCGCTTCCGCTTCCTTCAGATTTCCCCGCAGCAGTTTCCCCGCAACTTCGCCGTGAAGGCAGGCGCTCAGGCCAAATAAACCATCGTGATATTTCCTCAAAACCTCTTTATCAATGCGGGGCCGGTAATAAAATCCTTCAAGGTAGCCGATGGATGTCAGCCGCATAAGATTTTGATAGCCCGTCAGATCTTTAGCCAGGACAACCAGATGATGGGCGTTATCAAGACCCTGGCGGGAAGTTTTTTCGTGGCGGCTTTGGGGCGCGACATAGAGTTCGCATCCTAAAATGGGCTTGATGTTGAATTTCAGGGCCTGCTGATAAAAATCAATGGCACCGAACATATTGCCGTGGTCGGTAACGGCGATGGCGGGCATCCCGTATTCCTGCGCCTTGCGGCACAGCTCTTCAATGCGGATGGCTCCGTCCAGAAGACTGTATTGCGTATGGACATGGAGATGGACAAAGGGCGCTTTCATGACTTGATAATCACTTTCCATGACTGTTTTTTATTGATGGAACCAATGACAGGTGCCGCAAAACCGGCAGTTTCTTTTATCTTTTCCCGTAATTCATATTTACCTCATCGTTTGCAGCGAGGAGATATGCGTTTGCAGCGTAATTCAATCCAGCCAGTAGTTGGGAGCTTCCTTGGTGATAATGACATCATGGACGTGGCTTTCCCGCAGACCCGCCGAGGTGATTTTAACGAAATTTGCCTTTTCCTGAAGCTCCTGAATGCTGCGTGCGCCGACATAGCCCATGCCCGCTTTCAGACCGCCGATCAATTGAAAGATACTGGCCGACAGAGAGCCGCGGAAAGGCACCCTCCCTTCGATACCTTCGGGAACG
>JAITWQ010000191.1 GCA_031285215.1 Syntrophobacterales bacterium
GCTAAAGGATTAAGCACCCAAACAGAACAAATGGCTTCTCTGGTCAAAAACCTGGTCATGGTCATCAATGGTTACAACTCATCAACTCAATCTTTTTCCAACCATGATTACAACAAGGATAAAACCTCTCGTCCGGCCAGAGGTTTTGATACCTCCACCCTGCCGCCGGCAAAGCATACGGCGCTGACGGCCTTGACATCGTCCAAAAAGGGGCGCGGCAAAGAAATAGATCCCAATCAGGTAATTCCCATGGGAGATGATGATTTTAAGGATTTCTGAGAAATATAACAACAGGCTCTTGCTGCTTTCCATGGCAAGAGCCTGTTTGGTAGTTTTCTGTCTCGGAGAAAAAACCATCCGTTTCCCTTACCAGATCATCTCAATTCTCCGGCCGGAATCTTAAACCCTAGGCATCTCCTTTCGAGTCAAGGCCATACGATTTGATCTTCCGGTGCAGATTGCTCCTCTCAAGACCAATGGCCTCTGCTGTTTTGGAGACATTGCCTTCAAACTCCTGCAGTTTGCGAATAATGAAACTCTTTTCAAATTCCATTTTCGCGGCGCGGTAAGAGTGGACTGTTTTCGCCGCGTCCTCTGACACATCATGATGAATTTCCTTGCCCACCTCGGGAATATCATGTTCCGTAATTTTCATACCAGGCGTCATGATAACCAGGCGCTCGGTAAAGTTCTTCAATTCGCGGACATTACCCGGCCAGTCATGTTCCATAAGCAAAGCAACGGCATTATCGGTGATGCTCTTAGTCGGCTCGCCTTCCCGGTGAGAAAAATCCTTGAGAAACTGCTTCACTAAGAGAGGAATATCCTCCTTGCGATCCCTGAGGGGCGGAACAACAAGGGGAATAACATTGAGGCGGTAGTATAAATCTTGCCGGAGACGGCCCGCTTCCATTTCCTTTTCGAGGTCTTTATTCGTCGCGGCTAACACCCGCACATCCATAAGAATCGGCTTAACTCCGCCCACTCGTTCAAACTTTTTCTCCTGAAGGATTCTCAGAATTTTGGCCTGCGCTTTGAGGCTCATATCTGCGACTTCATCCAAAAATATCGTTCCTTCATGGGCCAAATCAAATTTCCCCCGCTTCGCCGCCGTAGCCCCGGTGAAAGCTCCCTTCTCATGACCAAAAAGTTCACTTTCGATGAGTTCTTCAGGAATGGCCGCGCAATTCACCTCAATAAAGGGCCGATGGGCGCGTTTGCTTTTACGATGAATAGAACGAGCCACCAACTCTTTTCCCGTTCCATTCTCTCCCATAATCAGAATCCACGCATTGGTCGGCGCCACAATACTTATCATCTCCTGTAATGACACAACGGGTTCACTCTCCCCCGTTAATTCATAATTTTGCGCGATTTTTTGCTTTAAAATCTGATTTTCTTCCTCCAAGAGAACCATATCCATGGCATGATCTATAATTAAAATCACCTTTTCCAGGGAAAGAGGTTTTTCAATGAAATCAAATGCCCCCAATTTCGTTGCTCTTACCGCCGTTTCTATCGTGCCATGACCGGACATTATCACCACGCGCATCTGGGGATGATTGCTGCGAATCTGCCTCAAAGTCTCTATGCCGTCCATGCCCGGCAGCCATATGTCCAACAGAACAAGGCTGGGAAGCGCTTCGTCAACTATTTTAATCGCCTCCTCCCCGCTATTTGCGGTCAGGACATCGTAACCCTCGTCCACAAGGATCCCGCTTAAAGACTGGCAAATGCTCTCTTCGTCATCAACAATGAGAATGGTTCTTTTCATGTCACTATCCTTTTTCAGGTTCTGCTATTAAGAAATGTTATCCTTTGTGTCCCCTTCACTCACCTGTTCGCCACGGTCTTTTTCATGCTCAGACAGCATGTCCGGAACGGGCAGTTCAATCAATACAACGGTTCCCGATGGTTCATTGGCCCGAACCATTACGACGCCATTATGATCGGCAATGATTGAATTTACAATCGCCAGTCCAAGACCTGTGCCGGATTTCTTTGTCGAATAGTAGGGTTCGAATATTTTCATGGTGTGCGCCGGCGGAACACCACAGCCGTTATCCGCAATAATGATCTGTGCCTTTCTCTTGATCTGATCATAACGAGTCGTAATGTCTATCTGCCCTTCCGCCTTGATCATCGCGGCAATAGAGTTATCTAATAAGTTAATAATAACTCGTTGAATCTGCTCGGCGTCAAGATAGAGCAAAGGAATATTCCCCTCCGGCATAAAATGGAAGGTGATCTCTTTATGGGCGTCCTGGAAAAGCAGAACAGGGTCATTAACCGTCTCATTCAGATCATTCAAAGCCAGCGTCGTCACAGGCATCCGGGCATAACGGGAAAATTCATTGACCAGGTTTTTAAGCACCTCTACCTGAGTAATAATGGTATCGGTACATTCTTGAAAAACCTGCCCGTCATCGCCCAGCTTTTCACTGTAGCGCTTTTGCAGTCTCTGCGCCGAAAGCTGAACCGGAGTAAGGGGGTTTTTAATCTCATGGGCCATGCGTCGCGCAACTTCCCGCCATGCCGCGGCACGTTCCGCCTTTTGCAGTTGCGTCAAATCTTCAAAAACCATGACCATGCCCAAATTTTGGCCGTTATCTTCACGAATAACCGTAATGGCCGCCAGTACCGTAAGGGGGCGGTTACGAATCAATAATTCAATTTGTTTTTCCACAACGTCATGACCGCTTGCGTTCACTTCGTCCATCAGTTCATTAATAATGGACATGTTTTCCGCCGTCAGCAGATCGCTGCTGGGGCGATTAAGCACATCTTCCTTCTGAATATCCAGCATCATTTCCGCAGCCCTGTTCATGGCGGCCACAATACCATTTTGGTCAACGGATATGATTCCCGCAGAAATATGGAGAAACACCGCCTCTATGTATTTTCGCCGCTCTTCCAGACCGGCATTGGCCTGCTGAAGATTTTCATTAGTTTTTTTGAGATCTTTTGTCATTTGGTTAAATGAATCAACCAACACTCCGATCTCATCTTCAGAAACAATATCAATTTGATAATTCAAATCGCCTCCGGCAATTTTATGAGTTGCCTCGGCAAGATCTTGAATAGGCTCGGTAATCCCCCTTGCCAAAAACAGACCAAACCAGGTAGCGAAAAAAACTATCAGCAGCGTAACAATTGATAATGTTATGATATAATTCAGTTTTATAGGATTTTTAAATAAATGCAGCTGATTGTACGCCGCCGATGTATTTGATACAATGGCAATCTTATCCACAATTTCCCGGGGGACAACAGAGGCGATAAGAACATAGCCAATTACTTCCTGCGGTCCGAGGGCGGAACGAATCGGCGCAAAAACATTGACAAGGTCGCCGGCAGCTATCGGTCTGACAACAACAGACTCTTTTCCCTCGTAGAGATTTTCTCTTATCTTGGCCGTGACAAGATCTTCGGGAAAGTCGGGAAAATCAGGATTATGAAAAATAATATTTTTCCCCCAATTATCAAAAGATACTTGCAGATAATCAATATGAAAGTTCTTTTGCTTTAAGCGGGCAAGATTAATCAAAAAATCTTCCCGGTCCTGGTCGTAAAGCTGATTCTGCGTGATATCCGAGGCAAGCTGAACCGCATAAAATCTGCCCTGATTCTCCGTTTGCTGATAATGTATGCGAACCAGATCAATGGTCTGCTCAAGGGCGTCGCCTATCTTCAAGCTGAACCAGTTTTCTATGCTGTACGACAGAAAATTGATGGAGACAAAGAAGAGCAGCGCCGTAGGAATCAAAGAAAGACTGACAAACGCCGCTACCAGCTTCGTCCGTAAACGAGCGCCCAACACGCCTTTCCGTCTTTCGAAGACCAATTTAACAACATTACGAATAATCAGGAAAATCAAAAAGAGAATAAGAATGACATTAATATTAATCAGGGCGAGGATAAAGAAGTCATTGGATACG
>JAITWQ010000074.1 GCA_031285215.1 Syntrophobacterales bacterium
TTTCGCAGCACAGCTACAAACACCCTTCTTCCCTGCTCATGGTGTCTTTTTCGTCACCTTTGTTGCAGAAACAAAGGGAATCCAGGTTATGGCGGCGCCGGTCATAAACGATTGCTTTGTTGTGACCAGGGGGCTGTTCTCTATTTCCGCTCCTCTCATAAAATCTCCACTGACAAAGGCATTCAGAAGAAAAGAAGTGCCGAACTGCTTGTGCAAACCAACGGTAACGCTTGAGCCGCTGTATCCGCCCTTTGAGTCGTAGGCCGGGCGCGATGGC
Organism: Syntrophobacterales bacterium; assembly: GCA_031285215.1. Classification (GTDB taxonomy): domain Bacteria; phylum Desulfobacterota; class Syntrophia; order Syntrophales; family JAAYKM01; genus JAAYKM01. Next base: position 278 of record JAITWQ010000074.1, read on the forward strand.
GTGGCATAGGCTGAATCAACGGTGTAATAGTAATCATGATATTTTTTCGTCGCAAAGTAAGGCCCTGCGGAAATTCCCAGACCAATCCCTGTGCGCGGAATAATATCCTGCACGTCAAAATTCAGCCGCGGACTCAAAATCCATCCTTCATGATGGATAGAATGAAAATCGGTGGAAAAGACCGCTCGCACGGGTACGGTAAGGGTCAGGTTATAGCTGTTTTTATCCCCCTGCAAAAGATTAAAACGAAGGGAAGGACCCACCTCAAAGGTCGGATCAAGATCGGGCATACCGCGGCGCGCATCATTTTTATCACTGCTGACAGGCACGCCGCCATAGAAACTGACGTCCAGCAGCATACGGCTGGTTTCAAAAATGCGTCCGGAAACCCGTTCTTTGTCAACACGGAAAATATCGCCGCGATAGACGACATAGGGATAGGGCAGGGCATAAAATCGGCCTTCGTCGGATCCCCGATAGTCCGGAAGGTACATACCTGCCACACCAACACCTGCTTCCCAGAGCGGTTTTTCTTCTGCCTGAGTTTCTTCTGCGGGCGGCATTTCTTCCGCACCAGGAGTTTCCCATCCAAAGAACGCGAAAAACATGATGAAGACAAACAAACAGCATTTCCTGATCATTTTATTCCCCCTATCCTTTTCCTGGTTCAAATTGACGCTTTGCCGTGAGAAAAGTCCTCAGATGTTGCAAAAAATAAACCAAACTGCGCCGATGCTGCCACAATCGTTTACGAAATTTCTTTCGCCAGACAGGGTCGGAATAAAAACGTTTCACATGTTCATTATAAAGCTCGTTCAACCTTTCCCGCGAAGAAATGCCTTTGGGCAAAAAAACAAAATTCAGACAATTCATCAAAAGCCAATTTTCTTCAAAATCACCTTCCTGACGGATCGTTGACCAGAGGGGCGCTCCCGGAAAAGGAGTGAACTTCGCCATATTCATGTCATCAAGTCCCAGGGAAATAATAAAATCAGATGTCCGGCGGATGGATTCCTCCGTTTCACCCGGCAGTCCCATCATAAACAATCCCTTGGCGCGAAGCCCCGCCCGCTGAATTCTCATCACCGTGTCCCGGACCTCCTCCAGAGAAACTCCCGACTTATGCCGTTCGAGAAGATCAGGATCAGCGGATTCAATACCTGCCGACACCATAAGGCAGCCGGCAGCCTTCAGCATCTGCAAAAGTTCATCGTCCGTATGTCCCACACGCACGGCGCAGTTAAACTGCATTCCCAGGGGATGACGGGTCAATCTGTCACAGAGTTCCACAATACGCTTTCTGTTTAGGGTAAAAAGATCATCATAAATATTGACGTGGCGCACTTGAAAACGCTTTCGCAAAAATTGCAGGTGTTCATAGATATATGACGCCGAATTGTAACGATAGGTCTTCTTGAAAACGGACCGATCGCAGTAGGAACATTGATACATACAGCCGCGCGATGTAATCATCGTCGCCCCCGGCGTATTTATATAGCTGAACAACGGCAGATGATAGCGGCGGGGAAAGCCGTCGAGTTTTTCGTAGGCAGGAAAAGGAAGGGTATCCAGATCCGCAATGGGCAATCCCGGGGCATTGGCCGTAACGTTGCCACGATCGCGCCATATGAGGCCGGCAATGGTCTCCGGCGGAAGATCTTCCGCCACGTCCGCCATGATACGTTCCCCTTCGCCGGGAGAGATATAGTCAAACTGGGGGTAGTGAGACATGATAAATTCCCCCATTGACGAAACATGAACCCCGCCGCAAATTGTCCGGATGGAAGGATCATGATCCTTCACTTTTTTCGCCATGGCTGCGGCATCGGGAAAGGAAGACGTCGTTGCGGAGAAACCGACAATTTGCGGTTTCCATTTCAGAACGGCCCGCACCTGCTCGTCCAAATCGCGGGGAGCAAACGGGCCAAGGCCGTCATAAATAAAAACATCATGGCCTTTTTGCAAAAGATAGGCTCCCACGGAAAGAATTCCCTGGGGAACCATCCGATTGGCAATATCCGTCACGTCCCGGGCACCCGGAAACCAATTGAAGCCGCGAGGCTGAACCAGAGCAATGCGCTTTCTGTCTTTTATGATCATTTTATGCTCATGAACGAAGGAGGGGCAATTTAGGTCATTTTCAGCAGGTTGTTATTTTTTTAAAGATTCTCTCCATACTATTTAAGTTCCTTTCCCCTGTCAATAATTTTCCCAATAAAATACCATATTTTAAATACTTACGTTATTTCCTTTTCGTATCCTGACTGCGGGGGGACAAAATCAGAGGTATTTGCACATTGACTGCCGTACAAAAAACCACTTTTTTTACCAGTCAGCCGTGTATCAATCCGGCTGGCTCCATCATTCCTAAGTATCTATCGTCATTAGTGAACTTGCAGGAAGATTCGCCCTGATTGACGATGAGACTGTCCTCTGCAATAAAGCCTCAACCAATTACCTGTTAAAGTTATGTTTGATTTTCCGGGATGGATAGTATAAAATCCTCACCATCAGCTGAAATGGGATTAGTCACGGATAAAAATCCTGTATTCATGCCTCT
>JAITWQ010000208.1 GCA_031285215.1 Syntrophobacterales bacterium
TTGTGCGTGTTTTATGGGATTTTCTGGAAGAAAAAGGAATTACTCCTTCAAACTATTTGGAAAAAATAGAAGACAGGCGGTCAAGTACAGAAGACAGAAGGGAAACAGAAGACAGAAGGGAAACAGAAGACAGACGGTTAAATACAGAGGACAGGAGGGAAAAACAGCAACCGGATCCGGAAACACGGCCAGACGTTTCTGCGGAAGAAAAGGAAGTAATGCCGGAGGAAGAGGCAGCGCCCGAAGCCGCACCGCCGGACAGGTTATCTCCGGAAGAATTTCCTGCTCCCGCCCCCGGCGTGTCCCTTTCCGCTGCGACGCCAACTCCTCAGGAAGAAGAGGAAAAGGCGGAAACAGATCAAAAAATTGCTGTGCCTGAAGCGGGAAAGGGGGAAGCCGCAGAAAAGATTCCCAAGGTTAAAATTAAGAACGCGGAAGTGCCCCTCTCTCCTGACCACATGCTTCGTCTGGTTGCCGAATGTCTGGCTCAGACACGCCGTTTTCGCCGCCGCTATCCTGTTTTTGAAGAAATGAAGGGTGTTGATCTCGAAGAGCAGACAATGCCTGCCTACTATTCCGCCAGGGGAGTCCGCCAGCATTTGGAAAATCTGACAGAACAGTTATGCGAGACGATTCTGCGGCAAAATAAGGCTTGCGTTACCTCCATGATTCAACAGCTTTCCACAAGGATTTCCATTCTAACGGCGTCGTGGGATAAGAAGGTTAATTTTATTGGCGATGGGGATAACGTTTTTCTTGAGACCCGTGTTTTAACGGAACTGACCGAAACATTATGGTATTTTCTTCATGCCATACTTACTGATTCCGGAGCGTCCGCTGAAGATGGGAAGAAAAACGGTTTCGTGCGTTTTCTGCGCCTGATGGCGAAAGAAAAAATGGAAATGGTGCATATTTCCCTTTTTATAAAAAGCTGTCATCTTCACGAATCATGGGCGGCAAAGGAAGACATATCTCCCGAAAATCAGGAGACAGTACAGGGCAGATTGGCTGTTTTGCATGACCTGGTTATCTCAGCTGGCGGGAGCATGGATTATGTCCCTTCTGCGGAAGGTTCCGAAATTATCTTGCAGCTGCCCGTATCCTATGCCACGATTCCCTGCCTTCTTGTGCAAATTCAAGGGGCGTCTTATGCCTTGCCCCTTGCCCGAGTGGAACGCTCCTTGGATTCGGCACGGGAGATTTTGGCCGCGACGGATAAAGGCTATGAGATTGATTATGAAGGAGAGCGCATTTTCTGTATTGCGGGAAAGGATGTTTTTCCTGCACCCGCAGCTGGTAACCGTAGTGATGACGTGTCTGTTGTTATCATGAAAGAGGGGCCAACAAAGTATGGACTTATTGTGGACGCCTCTCTGGAGAATGAATCTCTGGTTTTATATCCCCTCGATCAGCGTTTGGGGGCAATTCGCGGCGTGCTGGGGTCGGCTATGCTGGCGGACGGATCACCTACTCTGATCGTTAATACCCATAACCTGTTTGCCATCGTGAAAGAGAGAATGTCTTAGGACGTTGACATGAGATCAGGCCGGAATTTTGTCCGCAAAGATGCGGCGTATTTGCACAGAAGCCGGCAGAAGTTTTTCACATAGCCTTTTCAACCAGGCGACTTGATTTGTAAAGATATTCGTCATCTTCACGCCGTCTTTGCGGTTATTCTGCGGCGGAATTACGATTTCCATTCCCCTTCAGTTAATTCAATGATAAGCATGGTCAGCAAGTAAAGCTCCTGCTTTAATACCTGTAATCAGGATATTCAGCGGCGCAAAATTAAACGCGAAAGAGTTTTTGTGTTGCACAAATATTTAATGTTTGATGAATTAATAAAATAAGTAAAACCATGAAAAACACCATTATTATCGCCATTGCCATAGTGTTGCTCGCCGGTTGCGGGCACTTCGACAGGTTCAGCAATATAAATAGTTGTACATCTCAAAATAACAAAGAATACAGGGATGAAAAGTTGGGAACAATGTCACATTCGCAGGAAAATTCAATTCAGTTGTTAAAGGCAAATCTCAGAGGCAGGGTAAAATCTGTACACACCACCAACGGCTCCGAATTTATAAAAGAGTATTTTGATGAGAAGGGGAGATTAATAAAAAAGGAAACAAAGCATAGATTATTTGACAATCATATTTATAACGATCAAGGTCAATTAATTTCGTATGACGATGTCTATTCTAACGGATACAGAGAACCTTATCATCTGTCATACGACGAACGGGGATTTCTGATTAAAGAAGGAGATGCCGCGTACATCAATGATGAAAATGGAAATTGCATCGCAATGAGTTATCCCGGAACAGACCTGTATAGATATAAATACAATGAGAAAAACCAGGTTATAGAAGAATGGACGTACCGTGATGAATATACCGTTATTGAAAGGCTGGTAGATGCAAACAGAAAACCCCTCGGCGACAGGGAAGTGGTAGTGCCGGCCGGAAATAACCCGTCTACTTTTTATGAGTACAATAGATTCGGCGACATTATATCGCGGAAAACATCAGAACGTATGGACACTGTCACTTATGAATATGACGACAGAGGAAATTGGATAAAACGGCGCCATACAGATTTATCGGGATATATCTGGAGCAGTTCCAAAATTGAAGGATTATGGGGAAATATTACGCGCATTATCGAATATTATGAGTAAGTTCCCTTATTGCTTATTAAATAAACCTGTCATGAAAACCATCTTCATCGTATCCCTCGCCGTAATCTTGCTTGCTGTCAGCTGCGGGCAAAGAGATGAACAACAAACAGCATGAATTTGCTTTGACAAACGAAGAATGCCTGTTATAAGAATCAGTTGGCTTTGCATATAGAGCGGTCTGCAAAAGAGGTCTGTGAAAAAACAGCTCTTGGATTTTTAGTGCTGCCCACGCCTGGGAAGTGAAATAAAGGTTTTGGGCGCATCGTCTTCATGGTTAGGGAAAAAGGATGAAAAAAGTCATTTCCATCGGATTGCTTGGTTTCGGTACGGTAGGTTCCGGTGTTGTCCGTCTGCTTCAGGAGGAAAAATCCCTTCTGGAGAAGCGTATTGGCGCGAGTCTCGTGCTGAAAAAGATTGCCGATCTTGATATTACAACGCCAAGACCCGTTTCCGTTGCCCCAGAGCTTCTTACCACCCAAGCCGGAGAAATCATTAATGATCCCGATATTGATGTGGTCGTTGAGCTTATCGGCGGTGAGGAGGCGGCTTATGCCCTCCTGCAAAAAGCAATTGCCGCCAAAAAGCATGTGGTGACCGCCAATAAGGCTCTTTTGGCAAACAGGGGAGGGGAGCTTTTTCAGCTGGCCGGAAAAAATCAAGTGGATATTGGTTTTGAGGCGAGTGTTGGCGGGACAATTCCTATTATCAAAACGCTCAAAGAAAGTTTAATTGCCAATCAGATTCACTCTATTTTTGCCATTATGAACGGTACGGCTAACTTTATTCTGACCCGCATGACCAATGAGAAGCTGGCCTTTGCCGATGTTTTACGGGAGGCGCAGCGTCTGGGGTTTGCCGAAGCGGATCCGACCTTTGATGTGGAAGGGATTGATACGGCGCACAAGCTGGCCATTGTGCTGTCCCTTGCCTATGGAAAGAATGTGGATCTGAACAATATCTATGTGGAGGGTATTTCCCGCATTACAGATCAGGACATCGCCTTTGCCGAAGAATTGGGGTACCGGATAAAACTGCTGGCCATTGCCATTAAGCGGGGAGAAAAAATCGAGGCCCGCGTTCATCCCGCCATGATTCCCTTTGGCCATCTTCTAGCCAATGTGAATGCT
>JAITWQ010000217.1 GCA_031285215.1 Syntrophobacterales bacterium
TGCTCTGGAGTAGCAGCGCGGTATTTGGCAGCGCTGCAAATGCCGCAGCTCCGCTGGCGCGGGTACGCTTCGGCGGTTTTACTGGCGTCCGTACCATTTTTAATAAAGAGCGTTAAATAATCTTTTTCTCCATTTCCTTCGTGTAAATTTCATATCTGTTGCGGCCATTTTTCTTGGCGGCGTACATGGCACAGTCTGAATTTCGCAGCAGGGATATATTATCACCATGATCAGGGTAGATGGCAATGCCGATACTTGCGCTGATGCTAATTTCGTGTTTTTCTAATAAAAACGGTTCCTTGAAAGCGGTTACGATTTTATCGCCGATTCGCGCCCCATTTCTCATGTTGCGCAGGGCAGGAAATAAAAAAATAAATTCATCGCCCCCAATGCGGGCTACCGTATCTCCGTCACGGATTGTTTTAACCAGTCTCCGGGCAACGCTGTGGAGGAGTTGATCGCCGATGGCATGTCCTTTGGTGTCATTTATTTCTTTGAAATAATCAAGATCCATCATGACAACAGCAAAGATTCCTTTGCTTCGTTTGGCATGATTCAACTGCAAACTCAAACGGTCCATAAATAAGCGGCGGTTGGGCAGTCCCGTCAAAATATCTTCAAACGCAAGCTTCCGAATGAGATCTTCTGTTTTTTTCCTGTGGCTGATGTCCTGAATAAGGAGGCGGTACCCGGAAATTCCATTTTTAAGCGTTTGCGGAATGGCAAAGATTTCCGCATCCAATACGACATCACCTTTACGGAGACATATGGTGTCAATATACCGTTTGGAAGGATGCGTCTTGAAAATGGCATCCAGGAAGGAAGTAAAATTATGGAGAGATGAGTCGTCCCAAAGAATACGGAATGATAATCCCAGCAAATCTTGTTTCGATAAGTTCAGTCTCTTGCAGAAACGCAAATCGAAAGCATGTATGATGCCCCGCGGATCAATATCACAGGAAAACACCTCCATTGCTTCAAGAATTTGCTTATAATTCTTGATTTTCTTGAGGAGAGTATCATTTTCCCCGGCAACTTGCAGCGGGTTATGTTTTTGCGCTTCGTTCATCGCTCTTTTTCGCCAAAATCAACTAATCTGTATATCGCTAAAAGGAATTTCTACTCTTCGAAGTGAAACAAACTATCAAAAAAAGCTTGTTTTGCTTTCGGATAATATAACGCGCCATCATGATCAAGAATCAGTTTCCCCTCAAGATGATCTATTTCATGCTGAACAATACGGGCAACGTAATCTGTATATCGTTTAGAAATCTTATTGCCCTTTGCATCATAGGCCCGTACTTTTATTTCGGGAAAGCGGGCCACTTCAACCTGAACATCCGGGCAGGAAAGACAGCCTTCCAGAGCATTGACAAGGTCGCCGCGCTGCTGTGTAATTCTCGGATTGATCAGAACGTCGTAATCGTCGGGTTCTTTGGACCATTCTCTTTTTTCAAAACCCTTATTGCGGAAAATAATAACTTTTTTGAGAATCCCGATTTGGGGGGCTGCTAATCCCACTCCATCATCCCGGCTGAAAAAGGTGTCAACCAGCATTTTAATCTGCTCTGTTCCTTTTGCGTCCACGGGGATGGCAAGATCATCACAGGAAGCTCTAAGCGTTTTCACCGCGTCCTCATTCACCAGTTCCTCCGACCACAGGGTCAAAACATTTTGCTCAGACATTTAATATAGTTCCTCAGGGAAAAATAATTATTAAATATGTTATTTTATCATTGGAGTAACTTTTTTGCAATGCCTTGTACTTCCTTTTTTTTCATGATAAAAGTTGGATATTTGGGTTTTGGAAATGCTTTCATTGCCGGACAAATAAGCGAGGAAATATTTTGATCCATCATTTTATCGGTTACCAATGCAGGAAAGAGTTCGCTGCCGCCATGCGGTTTGATGAAAAGGAATCGCCTTCTCTGCCCCAGGCGGGCGCGGAGAAATATCCGCGGCTTTTGTACCTTCACGTACCTTTCTGCGAAAAACTTTGCCCCTATTGCTCCTTTAACAGAGTCCTTTTTGATGAAAACCTGTGCCGCTCTTATTTCCACGCCCTGAGAAAAGAGATACGTTTGTATCGGGAGATGGGCTACGATTTTGAAAGCATTTATGTTGGCGGCGGTACGCCTACGGTACTGCCTGATGAATTGAGAGAAACCCTGTCGGTTGCGCGGGATTGTTTTGGTATCCGCGAGGTTTCCGTAGAAACGAACCCCAATCACCTTACGGAAAAAAACGTACTCCTCTTGCAGGAGGCCAATGTTAATCGCTTATCGGTGGGAGTGCAGAGTTTCAATGATGACCTTCTGAAAAAAGTTGACCGCTATGAAAAATACGGCAGCGGCGAGTCTGTTGCCCGGCGGTTAAAAGAACTGCAAGGTTCTTTTGATACCCTGAACGTGGACATGATCTTTAATTTCCCCGGCCAGAATATGGAGATGCTAAAACGGGATTTGGATGTCTTGCAAAAGATTGATATTGATCAAATTACCTTCTATCCCCTTATGGTTTCCGATATGACGCGAAACAGGATGACAGAGGCTCTTGGGGCGGCAAAGGGCAATCGGGAAAAGAAATTTTATCAGACAATCGTTCGCACCCTTCTTCCCGCCTACCGTTTTTCTTCCGCCTGGTGTTTTTCCAAGGCCAGGACAAAGGCGATGATTGACGAATATATTGTCAACTATGATGAATATGCCGGTTTGGGAAGCGGGTCTATCGGGTATTTGCAGGGGATATGCTATGCGAATACGTTTCATATCCCCACCTATATTGAGCGCCTCAGCAAGGGGCAGCTTCCCGTGATGGCAGCGCGAACCTTTTCCCTGCGTGACCGGATTCGCTATGATTTTCTCATGCGGTTGTTCAGCGGCTCATTGAACTTGAAAGATTTGGAAGAAAAGTATCGTAACCATTTATATAAAAATCTTTGGCTGGATATCGTTCTGTTTTCCCTGATTGGCTCTATCCGGTATCTGAGCGATGATTACCGCCTGACTTACGGAGGGCGATACACATGGGTAGTGATGATGCGGGAGTTTTTTACTGCCGTGAATAATTTTCGTGACTTTTGCCGCAATCAGATGGCAGACTGATCTCTTTGTAAGTAAAGTTGTGTATGCCGCGCCTGATCATGGCAGTCAAGTGAACAAAACTGAAAAATAATCTTTTTATGGAGAGTTAAAATGAAAAATTGCAAAGGACAGAACAGGAATTGCAGGATAAATACACTGTCGGTCATACTGCTCAGTATGATCTTCGCGGTATTTTGTTTCTCTTATGCTTGGGCGCAAAACCAGGAAATACGTAGTTTTGATTCCTCTCTTGCCGACTTATCGGAAAAATTAAGCCCCTCCGTTGTAAACATCAGTACGACGAAGACCATAAAAACACAGCCTTTTCCGGGGGGGAACATGCCCTTTAACCCCTTTGGCCAGGACGATTTTTTCCGGCGTTTTTTTGGCGACCGCCCGGAGAGAGAGTACAAACAATCGAGCCTGGGATCGGGATTTATTATCAGTTCCGACGGATATATTTTTACGAACAACCATGTCGTTGAAAGGGCGGACAAGATCAAGGTGAAACTTTCCGACGGGCGGGAGTACGACGGCGAAGTGAAAGGCAAGGATGCCAATACCGATATTGCCCTCATTAAAATCAAACCGTCGGTACCGCTGACAGCGGTAACCTTTGGCGATTCGGACAAAATCCGTCCCGGTGATTTGGTTTTTGCCATTGGCAATCCCTTTGGCCTGAATCACACGGTGACAGCGGGCATTATCAGCGCCAAAGGACGGGTAATCGGCTCCGGCCCCTATGATAATTTCCTGCAAACAGACGCCTCCATCAATCCCGGCAACAGCGGCGGCCCTCTGTTTAACATGAAAGGCGAGGTTGTGGGTATTAACACGGCCATTGTCGCGCATGGTCAGGGAATA
>JAITWQ010000227.1 GCA_031285215.1 Syntrophobacterales bacterium
TCCCCGCCCCAAACGCCTGATCAGCTTTATCCGCTGGGCTTCCGACCTTAAAACCACTCACCGTTGCTGCACTTCCGAAACGCGTGACTGTTCGACATGTAAAGACGGGGCAGCCCACATGAGCTGGGTTATGGTCAACAAGCGAGATCACCTGCAATCATCCAGGGATTTGCAGAACTGGATCGAAGTTTACGAAATGTTCGCAAAGCTTTACCACTTCATTCCCTGGTAGTAAGCACGCAATGACACACCATGATAAAACAGGACGAAAACGCCCCGTAATACTGGGCTACGATGCCGTCTCTCCCCTGGGCACAAATCTCGAATCTCAGTGGCAGCACGCCGCAGCGGAAGAAAGCGGTATTGGACCATTAACGCGATTCCCCCTTTCCCCTAATTTCCCCGTAAAAATTGCCGGCCAGGTTGCCCATGTTGATACAACGGCTTATCCCTTTCTCGCATCGCGGGATATGGCCCTGTGGACATCTCCTTTGTTTAAACATTCCATGCTCGTGGTACACCGGGCGCTCCTACAAAGCGGCATTGAAATCACCCCCGACCTTGCCCCTCGCGTGGCGATTACCTTCAGCTCCGCCGTCGGAGGCCTCGACGTTCTTTTACGGGCCGACCGTCTTCTTATGACGGAGGGAAAGCTGCCCCATCCCTTTACCAATCCCAACTCCTGCGTCAGTATGGTGGGCGGTAAAATCTCTATTATGACGGGCGCAACAGGCCCCCTTGTATCCACCATTACCGCCTGTTCCACAGGATGCACCTCCGTCATCATCGGCGCTCTTCTCCTGGAGCAGGACATGGCCGACGTGGCCATCTGCGGGGCCGCTGATTTTCCCCTTGTCGAACCCATCGTCGCAGGGTTTGCCACCATGAACGGCGCTTACCGTCCCAAAGAAGGTCAGGACACGGATAATCCGGCGGAAGCAAGCCGTCCTTTTTCCGTCAACAGGCGCGGCTTTGTCGTATCGGAAGGGGCAGGATGTATCATTCTGGCCAAACATGATTTCGCCAAAACTCATGGACTCACCCCTGCCATAGAACTGGCCGGCTGGGCCATGACGGGAGACGCTCATCATTTTGTCGCGCCTAATCTGGACACGATTCACCGCACCATAGATAAAAGTATTGCCGGGGCCGGATTGGCTCCCTCCGCCATTGACGCCGTCAACGCCCACGGAACATCCACAAAAATCGGAGATAAAGTCGAATGGGAGGCGCTGCGAAACACTTTTGGCGCAAACATTCCCCCCGTATCGGCCAATAAATCACAAATAGGACATGCCATGGGCGCTTCATCGGCTCTGGAAATCATTTTGGCCATGGAGGGCATGCAAAAGGGATATATTTTACCAACCATTAACTATAAAGAAGATCCGGAATTACCATTGGATTGCGTTTCGGAAGGAACGCGCCCCCTTTCACAGGAGTATGTTTTAAAAAATTCATTCGGTTTCGGCGGTTGCAACGCCTGCGTTGTCCTCCATAGAATTCATTGACCCAAACGGCAATACAGGATAGTCTGCCCGCTTATGAAAGCACCCCAAAACAGAAAAGTCTTTGTCATCGGCTACGGCGCGGCCACCCCCCTGGGCAGAACCTTTCCCCTGACGTGGGAGGGCGCGGTTGCGGGCAAGGCCGGTTACAGATACGCCACCCGCTGCCATGTCAATAAAAACTGTGCCATCGTGGGAGAAATACCGGATTGGGATCCTCTGACCCTGGGAATAGCAGACGAAAAAGAAATATATAACTGGAATGCCGCCTTTGTTCTCTTAACCATAGCCGTTTGCCGGGAAGCGATGGAAGACGGCGGCCTCATCATTGACAGTCAGACAGCGCCCCGGACGGCATGTATCATCGGGTCATCCCTGAGCGGTCTTGACGCCTTTCGTATTGCCGGTGAAAATTTGCGTGAAAAGGGTCCGTTAAGGGTCAGCCCTTACCTTTTGCCCAACGTTTGCGCGAATCTTCCCGCAGGCAAGGCGGGCATGGAACTGGGCTTTACGGGACCGATATTTTCACCGCAGGGAGCCTGCGCGACAGGAAATTATGCCATGGCCATTGGAGCGCGCATGATTCGCGACGGAGATTGCGATTTTGCCCTTACCGGCGGCGTTGACATGCCCATTATTCCGGAAATTCTTTATGGGTTCGCCAATATGAACGCCACCATCAAAATTTATCCCCATGACCGCGCCCATGACAATCCCTCCCAGGCCTCACGCCCTTTCAGTATAGACCGTAAGGGATTTGTCGCCGCAGAAGGAGGCAGCGTCCTCATCCTGGCCGCCGAAGAGGCCGTCAGAGCACATGGATTACAGCCGAAGGCGGAAATTGTGGGAATCGGCTGGAGTTCCGACGCCCATCATTTCACCCGCCCCAATAAAGACACCATTGTCCGGGCGATCAGGGAGGCCATAGACGACGCCGGTCTCCAGCCGGAGGATATTGGCGCGGTCAACGCCCACGGAACGTCAACTGCCGCAGGCGACACTGCGGAAATAGATTCTCTCCGCGCCATCTTCGGCAGTAATCTGGGACAAACGCCTGTTACGGCGAATAAATCCCAGATCGGCCATTCTTTAGGCGCAGCAGGGGCCATTGAAAACGCCTTGCTTATAGAGGGTATGCAGCAGGGCATTTTACTTCCCACCATCAACTATATTCAGGATCCCCAATTTGCCGGTTTGGACTTTGTCCCCGATGAGATGCGGCGGGAACGGCATGACACCGTCCTGTCCAATTCTTTTGGTTTTGGCGGAACCAACTGCTGCCTGATTTTTCGAGGTGTTTGAATGAGATCCATTCGTTTCCGCCCTCAACCCATACGGGACAGCGCAAGTTACATTGAAGATATGGAAACGGGATTTATCTGGCATCGCTGCACCATGAGAACCCTCTACGCGGACACGGATCGTGCCGATGTCGTTTATCACGCCAATTACCTCCGCTATTTTGAGTTTGGCCGGTCATCACTGCTGCGTGACGCAAATTATCCCTATAAGGAAATAGAGGCCAGCGGTTATGTTTATCCCATTATTGACCTGGCCGTTACTTTTTTCTATCCCCTTCACTATGACGATCCCATGTTTAT
>JAITWQ010000063.1 GCA_031285215.1 Syntrophobacterales bacterium
ATCTTCTTCCAGCATCATGACCAATTCCAGCACATCAATGGAGTCGAGGCCAAGTTCGCCTCCAATCAGCTGCGCTTGTGGTTTTATATCATCCGGCTTAACATCGATCAGGTTTAAGGCGGCAATGATTTTAAGTTTGAGTTCGGCAATGAGTGCGTCCATACTACTCCTTTTTATCGTTGATCGTTGTGCCTGTCTTTAGCGGATCTGCCTGCTGATCATGGCGGCTCTTGCGGGAAATCAGGCCTTTCCCCCGCTTCCAGAAAGATTTCAGGTAGCGTTCTCCAACCAGATAAGCGCCCCACAGGAATACCAGATGGGATATGCCGTAAATGACGGGGCCGCCGACGGCAATCCAGAGGGGATTCTTTAAGTAGAGAGAAAGCCAGGCGAAAAACGCCACTCCCGGCCAACCGATAATATAACTGAGCAGGATAAGAAATATACCCATGCCCATTTTAAAGGTCAGCCACTTTGGATATACACGAGAATTGTTCTGTTCCGCAACGGTTTTCATGGTTGTTTATCTTTCTTGGGAGCATTCCGTCGGAAATGCGGGCTCCTGCCGTTAATCATTAATGAATTAAAAGATTATGCGCTAAAAAAACGATTGACGCAAATACTTCCTGATCTGATGGTTTTTTTTGCGGCGCGGCGTTATCGTGAAGATTGGCGGGTTTCGCAAAAACATGAGATAAGATCGGTGCGGTTTTTTTGTTTTTGTGATAACAGAGTGTAAAATTTAGCGCAGGGAGATGATATGCTTCTCGAATTGCTTGTCAACAATCCTTTTACCTTCATTCTTCTTATTATTCCTCTTCTTTGTTCCATAGTTATGCACGAGCTGGCCCATGGCTGGGCAGCCTATATTATGGGTGATTCCACGGCTAAGAATATGGGACGCCTGACGCTGAATCCTCTCCGCCACCTTGATCCCATCGGGACCATTGCCCTTTTTATTGTCGGTTTCGGCTGGGCAAAACCTGTTCCCGTCAACACTTACGCCCTTACCCGTCAGGGTTATGTTTTCGTGGCCGCCGCCGGCGTCATTACCAATATAATTCTTGCTTTTTTGGCGATGTTAATGCTGCGCCTTTACGCGCCTTCCCCGGGGGGCGTGGCAACCTTTTTTTTCTATTTAATCCATATCAATATCACCCTTGCGGTTCTTAATCTGCTTCCTATTCCTCCTCTGGACGGATCTCGCATACTGTCCGCCTATCTTCCCCATCACCTGCAATATAAGCTGCGCAGTATCGAACCTTTTGGGTTTTTTATTATCATTGGCCTCGTTTTTCTGGGCGTTTTGAAGCCGGTGATCATTGCCTTGGCAAACATCATGGGGGGACTGATTAGTTTCCTCCTGGGGTCTCCTCTGCTATAACACGGCGCAGCGTAAGTTGCATCGTCACGCCGCAGGGCGTTTGCGCATCGTTGGCCGCGCCTTCTCAAAAACATACTTCCAATAGCGAACTAAATAACGAATTTATTCCGCCAGATCACCTTGACAGGCCATGGGGCGATTACTATATTAGCCCTGTCGCCGGATACAAATTGTGTGCCAGCACGGAAAGAGAAGCCACATGGAAGATTTTATCATTAAAATATTTAAAGAAAGCTGCCACGTTAAAGAGCTGTTCATTAACGAAAACCTGTCACGGCTGGTGGAAATTATCAATACTGTAACCCGTTGTCTGGAAAACGGCCATAAGATTATGATCTTTGGTAATGGCGGCAGTTCTTCCGATTCTCAGCATTTGGCCGCAGAATTTGTCAATCGGTTTAAAATTGAGCGTCCCCCGCTGCCGGCCATTTCTTTGGCCGCTGATGTGGCCGTATTGACAAGTATTGGCAATGATTATGAATTTGCGTCTCTGTTCAGCAAGCAGATTCGGGCCATCGGGCAGCCGGGCGACATTGCCTGGGGGCTGAGTACAAGCGGAAAATCGGCCAATGTGGTGAAGGCGCTGGATACCGCGCAAAAAAACGGCCTGGTCACCATCGGTTTTGCGGGAAAAGACGGGGGAGATATGACGCGCCTGTGCGATCATCTGTTGACGGTGCCGTCAACGAATACCGCTCGCATTCAGGAAGTTCATATCACTGCGGGGCATGTGATCTGCGAAATGGTGGATTTTAAACTTTTCCAGCGTCCGGAAATCACATGACGATCATTACGAGGGCAAAGAGAGAAAAATGACCGGAAAAAACCAGAAAAAGCAAGAAGAAGATTATTTGAACTTTGATGAAGAAAGCGACAGCGAATATATGGCGGATTCCCTCCTTACTCCCGCTGACGGGGAGATAGAGGCGGCCATTCAGGAAGAAGAGAAAAAATCAGATGAGAATTACGAAAAATACCTGCGCGCTCTGGCCGATCTGGAAAATTTCAAGAAGCGAGCCGCCAAAGAGAAGCAGGACACGATTAAATACGGAAACGAGGCTTTGATCAAAGATTTGCTTCCCATCATAGACGGTATGGATCGGGCTTTGGCATATTCCGAACAATCCGATGATTTCGCCTCCTTTAAGGAGGGTTTGCAGATGCTCCAGGAACAGCTTTGCCGCTGTCTGGAAAAGCATGGCGTTGAGGCGGTTGACGCGCTGGATCAGCCCTTCGATCCCTATCTGCACGAAGCGTTAATGATGGTAGAAAGTGCAGACCATGAGGCCAATCATGTCGTCACACAGATGGAAAAGGGGTATCTCCTCAACGGACGCCTGATCAGACCGGCAAAGGTATGTGTCTGCAAAAAATAACAAGAGCGCCAAACAAAGTGATGAAACAAGTTTCGCATACAAAGGAGGAAAGAAAGACATGGGAAAAATTATAGGAGTAGATCTGGGAACCACGAACTCGTGCGTTGCCGTCATGGAAAGCGGCGATCCCGTTGTTATAGCCAATCAGGAAGGAAATCGGACTACGCCTTCCATGGTAGCCTTTACGGACAGCGGTGAAAGGATTGTGGGTCAGGTGGCAAAGCGGCAGGCCGTCACCAACTCGGAAAATACCGTTTACGCCATCAAAAGGCTGATCGGCAGAAAATACACGTCGAAGGAAGTCCAGCAGGATATTCCCATCACCCCTTACAAGATCACGGAAGCGCCGAACGGCGATGCCCAAATTACCATACGGGATCGGAATTACAGTCCGGCGGAAATCTCTTCCATGATTCTGACTAAAATGAAGCAGACGGCGGATGAATATTTAGGCGAAAAGATACAGGACGTTGTCATTACCGTGCCGGCTTACTTTAACGACTCGCAGCGTCAGGCAACCAAAGATGCGGGTAAAATCGCCGGACTGAATGTTCTGCGTATTATCAACGAGCCTACGGCGGCAGCCCTGGCTTATGGTTTGGATAAGAAAAAGGACGAAAAAATCGCCGTCTTCGATCTGGGCGGCGGCACCTTTGATATTTCCATTCTGGAAATCGGCGACGGCGTTTTTGAAGTCAAATCAACCAATGGCGATACCCACTTGGGCGGCGAAGACTTTGATCAGGCTTTGATCGGCTATCTGGTCACGGAATTCAAAAAAGATCAGGGTATTGATATTCGCAGCGATAAAATGGCCCTCCAGCGTTTGAAAGAAGCGGCGGAAAAGGCGAAGATGGAACTTTCCTCATCTCTGGAAACGGACATCAACCTGCCCTTTATCACGGCGGACGCCTCCGGCCCCAAGCACATGAATATCAAACTGACCCGCGCCAAGCTCGAAGCCCTGGTGTCCGATTTGATTGACAAACTGGAAGGCCCCTGCAAAACCGCCTTGAAGGATGCCAATCTTTCTCCCAACGAAATTGACGAGGTCATTCTGGTCGGCGGTATGACGCGTATGCCCCGGGTCCAGCAGAAGGTGAAAGAAATTTTCGGGAAAGATCCGAATAAAGGCGTCAATCCCGATGAGGTGGTTGCCATCGGCGCCGCCATTCAGGGCGGTGTTTTGAAGGGCGAAGTGAAGGACGTTCTTCTTCTCGACGTTACCCCTCTGTCTTTGGGCATCGAAACCCTGGGCAGCGTTATGACCAAACTGATTGAAAAGAACACCACCATTCCGACGCGGAAAAGCCAGGTTTTCTCCACTGCCGCCGATAACCAGCCGGCGGTGAGTATTCACGTACTTCAGGGAGAGCGTTCCATGGCCCAGGACAACCGCACTCTGGGACGCTTTGAACTAGTCGGTATTCCACCCGCGCCGCGGGGCATTCCTCAAATTGAGGTGACCTTTGATATTGACGCCAACGGTATTGTCCACGTTTCGGCCAAGGATCTGGGAACGGGGAAAGAGCAGAGTATCCAGATCACCGCTTCCAGCGGTTTGAGTGAAAGTGAAATTGAGAAACTGGTCAAAGAGGCGGAAAGTCATGCCGAAGAGGATAAAAAGAAAAAAGAGCTGATTGAGGCGCGGAACCATGCCGATGCCTTTGCCTACTCCGCCGAGAAAAACGTCAAGGAATTTGGCGATAAGATTGATGCCGCAGAAAAGGCAAAGATTGAAGACGGTATTGCCAAGCTGAAAAAGGCCATTGAAGGCGATGATATTCAGGCCATCAATGCGGCTCAGGAAGAACTGGCGACGGCTTCCCATAAGCTGGCCGAGGCCATGTACGCCCAAGCCGCTCAGCAGCAGGGTCAGGACGGCGGAGGTGCTGCGGAAGGCGACGGCGCGTCATCTGCCGGCCCCAACAAGGAAGACGACATTGTAGATGCGGATTTTGAAGATGTGAAGAAATAGATGCGAGTTTAAAGTTTCAAGTTTTTTTAGTTGTTATTACATTTTTTAATTATTATGCGTATGATCTCTGTCTCTTGCCAGAAAACGGGGGGCAGATGGTAA
>JAITWQ010000070.1 GCA_031285215.1 Syntrophobacterales bacterium
GTGGACGATGCAAAAAAGAATTTGGTGAAAGTGCCGGTGTTGAAAGGCACCATTCCTCACGAACAATACGGGAAATATAGCGGCGCTTACGTTTTTCTGAAACCTGCCGCTCCCGGAACGGGCGTCATCGCAGGCGGTGCCATGCGTGCCGTATTGGAAAGCGTAGGCATCACAGACGTATTAGCGAAATCGAAAGGCTCGTCAAACCCGCACAGCGTGGTAAAAGCCACCTTCGACGCCTTAGTGCAACTGCGCGACGCCTATACCGTCTCCCAACTTCGCGGCATCGACTTGAACACAGTGTTTAACGGTTAAAAAATCACGAACATGAAAAAGTATAAAGTAACGCAAGTAAGAAGCACGATAAAACGTCCGGGCGACCAAAAACGCACCATGGAAGCCCTTGGGCTTAGAAAAATAAATCAAACCGTAGAACATCAGGCAACTCCGCAAATAGAAGGCATGATTAATGCGGTAAGACATTTAGTAAAAGTAGAAGAAATCTAAAAACAACAAAAGCAATGGATTTAAGCAATTTAAAGCCGGCAAAAGGCGCTACACATAAAAGAAAAAGAATAGGGCGCGGTTCAGGTTCGGGACACGGCGGAACATCAACACGCGGACACAAAGGAGCAAAATCGAGATCAGGCTATTCGCAAAAAAGAGGTTTTGAAGGAGGACAAATGCCCTTGTACCGTCGCGTACCAAAAGGCGGCTTCAAAAACATCAACAGAGTCGAATACGCAGGTATCAACATAGACCGCCTTCAAAAACTGTACGACGAAAAAGGAATCGCCGTTTTCAACCCCGAAATATTCAGGGAAAACGGATTGGTCTCTAAAAACGACCTGATAAAAATCCTTGGACGCGGCGAGTTGACAGCAAAAGTAGAAGTAACCGCCCACGCCTTTTCCGAAACAGCAAAAAATGCTATCGAAGACAAAGGTGGTGTTGCAACAAAAATATAAATTCCGATGAGACGATTTATTGAAAGTATTAAAAACATTTGGAGTATAGAAGAACTTCGCAAGCGAATCATCTATACATTGGGCATCATCCTGATATACCGTTTAGGCTCTTATGTCGTTATACCCGGAGTTGACCCGACTGCATTAACGGCATTGAAAAGTCAAAGCAGCGAAGGCTTGTTGGGATTGCTCAACATGTTCTCCGGCGGCGCTTTCGCCAATGCGTCAATTTTCGCTTTGGGAGTCATGCCATACATCACGGCATCCATCATTGTTCAGTTGTTGGGAATGGCGTTGCCATATTTCCAAAAACTGCAAAAAGAAGGTGAAAGCGGTCGAAAAAAGATGAACCAGATAACCCGTTATTTAACGATTATAGTATGTGTTTTTCAAGCGCCTGCCTATATCACCAACATGCGCATGCAGGCAGCCGACGCCATTGTGCTTAACAACGCCAACGGCTCGCCCTCCATGCTGTTTTGGATATCGGCGCTTGTCATCTTAATATCGGGAACACTGTTTATCATGTGGCTCGGCGAGCGCATCACAGAGAAAGGAATAGGTAATGGAATATCAATGATAATCATGATAGGAATCATTGCCCGTTTGCCCTTTGCGCTATTTGCCGAATTTGCATCACGTATGGAACAACAAGGAGGAGGCTTGGTATTCTTTATCCTTGAAATAGCGGTGCTGATAATCGTTATTCTTCTCTGTATTTTATTGGTACAGGGGACACGACGAATACCCGTACAATACGCCAAACGCGTGGTTGGCAATAAACAATACGGCGGCGTGCGACAATATATTCCAATCAAAGTCAATGCAGCAGGCGTTATGCCCATCATTTTTGCACAGGCAATCATGTTTTTGCCATTGACCATTGTTGGTTTCGCAGTGCCGGAAGGCGGCGCTTCGTGGCTCTATTCCGCAATAAACTCTTTAGTGAATGTAAACGGGTTTACACACAACCTCATCTTTTTCCTGATGATTGTGGTGTTCACCTATTTTTATACTGCCATCACCATCAATCCACAACAAATGGCGGACGACATTAAAAAGAACGGCGGTTTTATACCCGGCATCAAACCCGGTAAAAAGACAGCGGAATATATCGATACCATCATCTCCCGCATCACTTTGCCCGGTTCTTTTTTCCTTGGCATTGTGGCTATTTTACCTGCAATCATTACCATGGCAGGCGTAACATCAGAGTTCTCACGTTTCTACGGCGGAACTTCATTGCTGATTATGGTGGGAGTATTTTTGGATACGCTTTCTCAAATCGAAAGTCAACTTTTAATGCGCCATTATGACGGCTTGTTGAAAGAGGGAAGAATAAAAGGACGTTCCGGTTCATAAGGAGAGGTGTAAATGTCGCAAAATTTGGTTAAGACGGAAGCCGAAATAGAAAAAATCCGTCAGAGTTCTTTACTTGTTGGTAAAACGTTGGCAGAAGTAGCCCGCCATATACACGCGGGAGTAACAACAAAACATTTGGATGAGGTAGCCGAGAAATTTATCAAAGCACACGGGGCAACCCCTTCATTTAAAGGATACAATGGTTTTCCTGCGGCTTTATGCACCTCCGTAAACGACGTTGTTGTTCATGGTATTCCCAACGACACACCAC
>JAITWQ010000088.1 GCA_031285215.1 Syntrophobacterales bacterium
GCGACCGCCCTTTGCTATTTAAGATATTCCCGAATTCCCTTTGCCAGGGCCTGAACCACGTCTTTTTGCGTTTTGGCGGAAATGATTTTGTCCCGATCCGCCTCGTTGGTCAAAAAAGCCAGCTCAACACAAACCGACGGGGCATGGAGTACAGACAAAAGCGGAACGGGAGCCTCCCGAATACCTCGCCCTTTGCGGGGAAAGACCTCTTCCAGGCTCTTTTGCAGCCGCTGCCCCAGGCGAATACTGCGATTCATATGCTGCTCCGCGCTTTCCTTCGTTATATTCTGCTGACCCGGAAAGCTGATCTCATAGCCGGAGGCACCCGCACCAAATCCTCCATTCACATGGAGGCTGATCAAGGCGCGCGGCTTTAATTGTTCTGCCATACGAATCCGCTCGTCAATGGATACGGCGGCATCTTCCGTCCGAGTTAAACAAACGGTGATTTTCCTGTCACTCTCCTCCAATTGTTTCTTCAACGCCAGCGCAACAGCCAGAGTAATATCTTTTTCCACTCCCTTTTTGGAAACCTTTACCCCCGTATCACTTCCCCCGTGGGCGGGATCAATGAGTACCATGCAGGAAGAATCGGCTGCCGCAGGCTGAGCCTCGACCGTTGAAAAGGGAAGCAGCAATAACAGAAAACCGCAGAGGAGAATTTTTGCCCAGGTAATTTTCATCATGTTCATTTTCTTTCAGATTGCCTTATCAGGTATTCCGACCACGGAGATCATCATGGTAATTTCCGCCAGCCCTTCCCCAAAGGAAACATCTGACATGGCATTTTATTAGTATTAATAATCATCTTGCTGAATGATAAGGACGATTTCTTATCCCAAAGGGGCGCATTCTGTCAACCGCGAATTCGCTTCAGACATGCTTCATGCGTTCAACGGACTGTACGTTTTTCAAACGCTTAATACCGGTCACCATCTTATTGAACTGCTGCAGATCATGCACATCCACACGAAAATCGAGCATGACGTTTAAACCATCAATCGCATCCATCCGCAGCTGGGTAATGTTGACGTCAAAAGAGGTGATGACCCCGCTGATTTCCGCCAATGATCCTTTTTGATCACGGCAGACAACGCGCAGATGAACAGGATAGGTATGCTTTTCCTTGATATTCCATTCCAGTTCGACCAGGCGGTCGGTCTCTGCGCCCTGCACATTGGGACAGTCGGCTTTATGGACGGAAATCCCCCTGCCCCGGGAAACAAATCCCAGAATCTCATCGCCGGGCACAGGATCACAGCATTTGCTGAAACGAACCATGATATTGTCAATACCCGTCAGGGAAATACCGGCGGACGATTTGCTCTTCTTCTTATCACGGACAGGAATATCCGCCGGACTTTCCTCTTTTTTCTCCTCCTCAAGATCAGCAATGACGTAATTGCTTACCTTGCGGGGCGACAGTTTGCCGCACCCCACCATGGCCAGCAAGTCATCCAGAGAATTCAGGGAAAAATCGGCAAAGACGGATTTAAGTTCATCCGACTTGACAAAGGAGCCATACTTAATGCCCCGCTTGCGGAATTCTTTTTCCAGCATGTCACGTCCCAGATCAATGCTCCTGGTCCGTTCTTCCATGGTGATCCAATGTTTAATTTTTTGCAGCGCCCGTGATGTTTTGGCGATTTTGAGCCAATCCTTGCTGGGGTGACGCCCGGCCTGAGTGATGATTTCGACGGTATCACCATTTTGCAGCTCGTACTTCAAAGGAACAATACTGCGGTTCACTTTGGCGCCTACGCATTGATTGCCAAGATCCGTATGAATGCTGTAGGCAAAGTCAATGGGCGTTGACCCCCGGGGAAAAGCCAATACATCCCCATTGGGAGTAAAAACATAGACTTCGTCGTGGTAAAGGGCCAGTTTCAGGTTGGACATAAATTCGCGGGGATTGGTCAGATCCTTCTGAACTTCAAGAAGTTCGCGGAGTTTTTTTATCTGCTCTTCATCGCGGGCTTCATATTGAGGCCGTTTCTCCTTATAGCGCCAATGAGCGGCAATGCCTTCCTCCGCCCATTCGTGCATTTCCCGCGTTCTGATCTGAATTTCCACCCGCTCCCCGTGAGGCCCAATCACGGTTGTATGGAGAGAACGGTAGTTATTCATCTTCGGCAGGGCAATGTAATCCTTAAAGCGCCCCGGAATAGGCTTCCAGCATGAATGGACGACACTCAGGGCCTGATAGCAGTCCTGATCCCTGTGGGAATCAAGAATGATGCGGAAGGCCGTCAGATCGTAAACCTTGTCAAAATCAATCTGCTGTGCCTGCATCTTTCTGTAAATACTGAAGAAATGTTTGGGGCGGCCATCAACCTCGCCCTTTAAGCCGCATTTATTGATTTCCTCGATAATTATCTTCCGTACTTCTTGCGTATATTCTTTCCGTTCTTCACGTCCCTTCGCCACCAGTTTGGACAGGTTGTCATATTCATTGGGCTGGAGATAGCGAAAAGCCAGATCTTCCAGCTCCATTTTGATCCAATTAATGCCCAGGCGGTTGGCCAGAGGGGCAAAAATATCCAGTGTTTCCTGGGCAATCTTTCTCTGCTTGTCCGGGTTTTGATATTCAAGGGTCCGCATATTATGGACACGGTCGGCAAGTTTGACGAGGAGGATACGAATATCCGCGGACATGGCCAGAATCATCTTACGAAAGGTCTCGGCCTGCCGCTCTTCTTTGCTCGCAAATTGGATCTTGCTCATCTTGGTCAGGCCGTCAACAAGAAAGGCCACATCATGACCGAAGCCGGCCTCAATATCCTTCAGCGTCGCCAGCGTATCCTCAACGGCGTCGTGAAGAAAACCCGTGATGATGGTTGCCGCGTCAAGCTCCATATCCGCAAGTATTCCGGCAACCTCCATGGGATGGCTCAGATACGGCTCACCGGAAAGACGAACCTGACCATGGTGCATACCTGCGGAATAAATATAAGCCTTTTCAATACCTTCCAAATCCTGGGGAGGCAAATATGATTCCGCTTTATCAAGGATATCGGTAATTCTCAGCATACTAACAAATCATTAAACGGAAATGACGAACATATGACGCTGTCAATTTCGGCAGACGAAGGTTAAATTTTTGTTTCCGGTAAAGTCAGGTTTTGGTCCTTCTTTGCGGTATCAGTCCAGCAATGGCGTAAGCGAATCCTCTTCGCCTTTGATCTTTTCAACAAGCCAGACGGCGGCTTTCTCCAGGTCAACAGCCGCGACTTCTCCCGTGCGGCGGTTTTTTACCTCTATCTGCCCTTCATCAAGTTTTTTCGGCCCAATGGTCACCCGGTAGGGAATACCGATCAAATCAGCATCCTTGAACTTTACACCGGCGCGTTCATCGCGGTCATCCAGGAGTACGTCCAAATTTTCCCCCTGCAATTCCTGGTAAAGTTTTTCCGCCGCCTGTGCCAATCTTTCCTCTTTCATGTTGACGGGCGTGATGATCACCTGAAAAGGCGCGATGGGAACGGGCCAGATCATCCCCTCATCATCATGATTCTGCTCAATCGCCGCGGCAACCGTACGCGTTACGCCAATACCGTAACACCCCATCACCATGTACTGTTCTTTCCCGTTATTATCAAGATAGACGGCTTTCATGGCCTTACTGTACTTCAGACCAAGTTTGAACACATGTCCCACCTCTATTCCCCGGGCAAAGGTCAAAGAACCGCGGCAATGCGGACAGACATCCCCTGTCCTGACGGCGCGAAGGTCGGCAAAGGAAAGGGCGCATATATCACGCCCCAGACACACATTTTTAACATGATAACCTTCCCGGTTTGCCCCCATGACCACACCGCGCATTCCGATAAGGGAATAATCGGCAATAATCCGCGCCTTAATTCCCAATGCTCCGGCAAAACCGCGGGGCGCGCCCGTCGCCGCCATGATCATCTCATCATCGGCCAGTTCCAGCTCGTCGCAGCCGAGATAATTCCGCACCTTGATTTCGTTGATTTCCTCGTCACCGCGAATCAAAACCGCCACGGGAACACCATCGGCATTGAAGATAATGGTTTTTACCACATCTTTTGGCTCTACATGGAGAAAGGCAGAGACTTCCTCAATAGTGCGCACGTTGGGAGTATGCACTTCTTCGCAAGGAGGAACATTGTCCGGCAGAGGGTCACGATCTTCCGGTCTGGCAATTTCCGCCTTTTCCAGATTGGCCGCGTAGGAACAGGTGTCGCAATAAACCACCCCGTCCTCGCCGGTATCGGCCATCACCATAAATTCATGGGAAAAACGCCCGCCGATGGAGCCAGTATCCGCTTCAACGGCGCGAAACAGCAAGCCGCACCGGGAAAAAATTCGCTGATAGGCCGCAAACATCTTCTGATAACTGACATCGGCGCCCTCGTTATCAACATCAAAACTATAGGCGTCTTTCATGCTGAATTCACGGCAGCGCATCACTCCAAAACGAGGCCGGACCTCATCACGAAACTTTGTTTGAATCTGGTACAGATTTCGGGGAAGCTGGCGGTACGTCTTGATTTCACTGCGGACAAGATCTGTAATAACCTCCTCGTGGGTGGGGCCAAGACAACAGTCACGGTCATGGCGGTCTTTAAAGCGAAGCAGTTCTTTGCCGTAAAGACTCCAGCGCCCCGATTCCTGCCATAGCTCCGCAGGCTGCACCATGGGCAAAAAGACTTCCAGAGCGCCGGCGCGATCCATTTCCTCGCGCACAATCTGTTCTACCTTGCGCACAACACGCCATCCCAATGGCAGATAAGAATAAATTCCCGAGGTCAGTTTTCGGATCATCCCTCCGCGAATCATAAGCTGGTGGCTGATTGTCTCCGCATCTGAAGGAATTTCTTTTACAGTGGGAAGAAAAAACTGGGAATAACGCATTAAACATCCTCCTCAAAGAAATGAGCGTTCCGGAAATAAACATTCCATGAACTTCTGCTAAAGCTACCACAGTGATCACGATAATGCACATAAAATCCTTTATCCCGATGATGGAGATGTTCATGGCAAGTGAGTATATTTACACTTCTTTTCCACCTGTTCTCCGGGGTCGTCGCCACTTTTTCGGACAAAATTTAAGCTACACAACTTTTTTCTTCTATGCTGCTTTTATTTCAAGGCATTGTTGCTTCGCCCAAAATCTCTCCGGTCGCTATATCTTTTAGTGTACAAAGGTACAGTCAGCCTTCTCCGCTTTTCATATGTGTGATATCGCCGTTCCGGTGGGACTTGATGCGGAATCTCCTGATTGGAGAAGGAGTTCTGAACTTGATTCAGGATCGTTCGTGATTTTCACCGCCTCCTCTTTCGCGGTTCCTTGCTCGCCGTTCCCATCTCCTTGCGGATATCGCTGCAAAAGGGATTATCTTCCGTACAGCGTTTCAGCCCCTCGTTAAAATGGAAAAGCGACGAATCCTTTTTGCCCTGTTTCTGGAAATAAAGGCCCATGTAGTAGTGGTGAGGAATAAGGTCTCTCATCTTCCCGTAAATGATACCGAGGCCGTAATAGATTTCATTATCCGCCGGATCAAGGGTTTTCAGGGTTTGATAGCACTCCAGGGCTTTATCGTAAATTCCCAGGGCCTCATAGGTATTCCCCAGCCAGGACAGGGCGCCAATATCGTCTTTATCAATCTCCAGAGCCTGAGACAGATAAGGAAGCCCTTCCACATATTTCCCCATTTTAAAGCAAGCCGCCCCCAGCTCCCTGAGAATATCAGGATCCTGAGGGGCAAAGGACAAAGCACGGCGCAAAGTTTCCAAAGATTCGTTATATCGCCCTCTGCGGGCCTGTACCACACCCATGCCGTATAGGCTGTCCACATCAGAGGGATCCTTTCTCAGTTCTTCCTCAAAATACCGCACCCGTGATTCCAGCTCCCCGCCTGTCATCAGCATCATCTTGATCCGGCGGAAGGGGCCCACAATTTCCGTTTTGCCGCGGTTATCCGCATAGACCGTATGAAGCAAGCCGTCAATGTAGCGAATACGGTCATCCGTTCCCGGATGGGTCAAAAAATAAGAGGGAACGGAATTGGAGTAAAACTCGTAACGCCGCATTAGTTTGAGGAGGCTCAGCGCGCTCTCGGCCTGATAACCCGCTTCGGTAAGATAAACCAGACCATAGCGGTCAGATTCTTCCTCATTGTCGCGGCTGTATTTTAAACTCAATGTCTGCATGGCCGCGACAGAAAAGC
>JAITWQ010000226.1 GCA_031285215.1 Syntrophobacterales bacterium
TTTAAACTTAAAGACGCTTTGAGGCGGAAATGGCAGTGCGCCACCATTCAGTGCGATTTCACCCTGCCCCTGCGCTTTGATCTTTCTTATATCGGCTCAGACGGGGAAAAACATCGCCCCGTCATGCTGCATCGCGTTATTTTAGGAGCGATAGAGCGTTTTATGGGGGTTTTAATTGAACATTATGCGGGGGCGTTTCCCTTGTGGCTTTCGCCCGTTCAGGCGGTTCTGGTTACCGTCACGGACAGCCAAATACCTTATGGCGAGCAGGTTTATCAAAAAATGAAAAGCGCCGGTATTCGTGTGGAACGCGACTTCCGTAACGAAAAATTAGGCTATAAAATTCGTGAAGGTCAGCTGCAAAAAACACCTTATATGGTAGTCATCGGCGACCGCGAGGTGGAAATGGGAAAAGTCACACCCCGTATGCGCGACGGCCGGAGTTTGGATTCCATGACTCCGGAAGAATTTATTGACTTAATCACAGGGGAAAGCAGCCAATATCATTAATATATACGGGCAGGTTTATTTGCCTTGCCGTTTATCTGTTCATATGGTTTTTTTAAAGGAGGTGTCACATAGCTAAGGATTTACGGATCAATCAGGAAATAAAAGCTCAGCAGGTACGGGTTATTGATGCAGAAGGCGGGCAGCTTGGTATTATTACTCTCGCCGATGCTTTACTGGAGGCGGGCCGCTCCGGCCTTGACCTCGTAGAGGTTTCTCCGGGCGCGGAACCTCCCGTTTGCCGGATTATGGATTATGGAAAGTTCAGGTATCAGCAAAATAAAAAATTGCAGATGGCCAAAAAAAACCAGACCATGATCCAGGTAAAAGAAATACGATTCCGCCCCAAGACCGATGAGCATGATTTGGATGTAAAAATAAGGCAAATAAAAAAATTCCTTGAACAGCAGGATAAAGTAAAGATTTCGATTATGTTCAGGGGCAGAGAAATTGTATATACGGACATTGGCCGCGAGATGATGCAATATGTCAAACAGGAATTGGAAGACCTTGCCTGTTTTGACCAGGAACCTCGCCTGGAAGGAAGAAACATGGTCATGATTGTATCTCCCAAAAAGTGAGACAGGACGCAATAAGAAGAAGAGGAGCAATAAAATGCCAAAATTAAAAACCCACCGAGGGGCTGCGAAGCGCTTTTCCGTAACGGGACAGGGAAAGGTGAAAAGAAACAGGGCTTACGCGAGCCATATTCTGACGTCCAAGACGACGAAAAGAAAGAGGCATCTGCGAAAATCCGCCATCTTAGACACGCGGGATACGCCAGGGATTAAGCGATTGATTCCCTACCTGTAATACGTATTCCCTTATTGATAAGTTACACGAAAACCAGGAGAAAAAAATGCCAAGGGTAAAAAGAGCAATCACCGCGAAGAAAAAGCGAAGAAAAATACTGAAATGGACGAAGGGCTTTTTTGGCGCCAGAAGCCGGCTTTTAAAGACGGCGACAGAAGCCGCCGACCGTTCCATGAAATACGCTTACAGGGACAGGCGAGTGAGAAAAAGAGATTTTCGCAAGTTGTGGATTGCGCGGATCAACGCCGCCGCAAAGCTGAACGACATGACGTACAGCCGTTTCATTGCCGGCATCAAAAAGGCAGGCCTTGTTCTGGACAGAAAAATTCTGGCGGATCTGGCCGTCTATGATCCCCAGGCCTTTTCGACAATAGCCTCCATGGCAAAGGATGAAATCGCAACATGATGGTGCAGCTGGAAGAACTTCAGAACGAGGCAGAAGGAGAGATAGGAGCTGCCAGATCTGAAAAGGAGCTTCTGGATATTCGCACACGGTATCTTGGGCGCAGGGGCATCCTCACCGGCCTTCTTCGCGATATAAGTAAGGTTTCCCTTCAAGACCGCCCTCTTTTGGGAAAAAAGGGCAACGATGTCAAAGATTTTCTGACAGAAAAGATTGACATGGCCCTCTCCCTCATAAGGGACGCGGATAAAGAAGAGGCTATTGTCCAGGAAACAATAGACGTCACTTTAGAAGGCAGGCGCATCAAACCGGGGCGTCTGCATCCCATTACGCAAGTTAAAAATGAAATTTGCGCCATTTTTTCATCTCTGGGTTTTTCTATCGAAGAGGGGCCCGAAGTAGAGCGGGAGTATTACAATTTTGAAGCCCTCAATATTCCCGATGATCATCCTGCAAGGGACATGCAGGATACCTTTTATATTGAAAACGATATTTTATTAAGAACGCATACCTCTCCTGTTCAGGTGCGGGTCATGCAGGATCAGGCCCCGCCCATCAGGATTCTTTCTCCCGGGCGCGTTTACCGGCCTGATTTCGATATATCTCATACGCCCATGTTTCATCAGATTGAAGGCCTTCTCGTTGATAAGGGGGTATGTTTTGCCG
The DNA here is from genome assembly GCA_031285215.1 of Syntrophobacterales bacterium. Lineage (GTDB taxonomy): Bacteria > Desulfobacterota > Syntrophia > Syntrophales > JAAYKM01 > JAAYKM01. The sequence goes on from JAITWQ010000226.1 coordinate 2,390, forward strand.
ACTTAAAAGGGGTTCTCACGATTTTTTTGCAGGGTGTTTTTGGAAAAAAAACAATTGTTCGTTTCCGCCCCAGTTTTTTCCCCTTCACAGAACCGAGTGCGGAAATTGATATTCAATGTACCATGTGTCAGGGTAAGGGGTGCAGAATCTGCGGTCAAACAGGCTGGCTGGAAATTTTAGGGGCAGGTATGGTTGATCCGAATGTTTTCAGGAATGTAAATTATGATCCTGACGAATATTCCGGATTTGCCTTCGGGCTGGGTATTGAACGAGTTGCCATGCTGAAATACGGCATCTCGGATATTCGTTTATTTTTTGAAAATGATTGGCGATTTTTGAGTCAGTTCTGAAAGAACCGCTTTCCCAGAAACCATGTTAAGCTGATATTTTATCAAAGTTATTAGGAAAACCCATGCTGGTAAGCATAAAATGGCTTAAAGATTATGTAGATTTTGACCTGACGCCTGCAGAACTCGCGCATAAGTTGACGATGGCGGGTCTGGAAGTTGATGGGATAGAGCAGAAAGGACCATCGTTTGCGGGCGTGGTGGTGGGAAAGATTCTTTCCATTGCCCCCCATCCCAACGCGGACAAGCTTTCCTTGTGTGTTGTTTCCACGGGAAAGAAAAACTATTCCGTTGTCTGCGGCGCTCCCAATATCAAAGAAGGTATGCTCGCCCCCTTTGCCATGGTTGGTGCAACCATTCCCGGCGGATATACGATTAAGAGATCGCAGATACGGGGCGAGTTTTCAGAGGGAATGCTCTGCTCCGAAGGAGAGCTGGAGATCGGCGACGACAGTACGGGCATTATGGCGCTGCCTGATCATCTGCCCCTCGGCCAGGAGCTGGCCCACATCCTTGATTTAACGGATGTGGTTCTGGATGTCAGTATCACGGCCAACCGTTCCGATTGTCTTAGCATGATCGGCTTTGCCCGCGAAATTGCCGCCCTCACAAACGGTCAGGTCAAGTATCCCCATATCAGTCTGCAAGAGGGAAGCGACAAGGTTCACGACATGACGTCCGTTACTATCGAAGACCCGGATCTCTGTCCCCACTATACGGCACGCGTACTGAAAAATGTCAAAATCGCCCCCTCCCCTTTCTGGATGAAACAGCGTCTGGAGGCGGTGGGCATCCGCGCCATCAACAACGTTGTTGACGTGACCAACTACGTCATGATGGAGTTCGGCCAGCCTTTGCACGCCTTCGATTTCCGCTTTCTGGAAGAAGGACGCATCGTTGTCAGACGCTCACGCCAGGATGAAACTTTTGTTTCCCTGGACGAGAAAGAAAGAATCCTCCGCAAAGACACTCTGATGATCTGCGATGGCAAGAAGCCCGCCGCCATTGCCGGTATTATGGGCGGCCTCAACTCGGAAATCAAAGACGATACGGAAACCGTCTTTTTGGAAAGCGCCTATTTTCTGCCCACCTCCATCCGCAAATCTGCACGGTGGCTGGGTATGCAAACCGACGCCTCATATCGTTTTGAACGCGGCATTGACCCCCAGGGGGTCGTGAAAAGCCTGGAACGGGCGGCGCAGCTGATTCAGCAAACGGCAGGAGCCGCCATTTGCAAAGGCATTGTTGATGAGTATCCCCGCAAATCAGACGCGGTGAAAACCGTTTCTCTGCGTACAAGCCATGTAAACCGTATTCTGGGCGCATCTCTGACGGACGAAGTCATTGTTGATACGCTGACGCGCCTTAATATGGGCGTTACGAAGACAGGCGAACAGGGCGTTTATCTTGTACATCCTCCCAGCTATCGCGTGGATACGGATCGTGAAATTGATCTCATCGAAGAAATCGCGCGGTTAGTGGGTTACGACCAAATTGCGCCCAGACTTTCCGGCATTGCCGTACAGCCTCTGACCAAAAAACCAAAGGAAATTTTAACAGAAAAGGTCTCCAGTATCCTGACCGGCTGCGGCTTTTCCGAAGTAATTCACTACAGTTTCGTGACTCCCAAATCGTGCCGGATATTGAATATTCCCAGCGCAGACAAACGCACGAAAATGCTCAAAATAGCCAATCCCCTGTCGGATGATCACAGTGTCATGAGATCAACCCTTGTTTACAGCCTGTTGAATACGATGAAAACCAATGCCAATAACGGCTGTCACAATCTCAAGATTTTTGAAATAGGAAAAACCTTTATTGACGTCGGACGCCGTGTTCTTCCCCTGGAAAAGGAGTATCTTAGCGGTTTGATGACAGGCCTTACCTTTGGTGACTTCTGGCATTTAAAAGATTCCCCCGCCGACTTCTACAGTTTAAAAGGGGTTATGGAAGATTTACTGGAGACCCTTAAAATCTCCCCCGTTGATTACGATACGTCGCAAACGGAACCTTATCTCCATCCCGGGCGGTCATGCGCCATCTTTGTCAATCGCGACCTGCTTGGTTTTTTGGGAGAGCTTCATCCACAGGTGCAGTCACGCATGGATTTGAAAAACAGGACCCTGGTTTTCGAACTGGAAATAGACATGCTGTGCCGCCACTTTACCGATCAGGTTCGTTACCACGAAATATCACGTTACCCGTCCGTTACGCGCGATGTGTCTCTCCTCATTCAGAAAAACATTGACGTGGCAAAAATCATGAGTATAAGCAAGTCTGTGGGCGAGGAATGGCTGGAAAAAGTCAATCCTTTTGATATATACGAAGGAGAAGGGGTTCCTCAAGGCATGAAAAGCATGGGAATAAGATTTTCCTACCGTTCACCGGAACGAACCCTGAAAGACGAAGAAGTCAATACCGCGCACCGCAATATTGTGAACCATATCACCCGGGCAACGGGGGCAAAAATTCGCGGAGAAAATACTTAGGAAGTAACGGAGGTTAAAATGACCAAGATTGATATTATTCAAAATGTATATGAGCGATTGGGAATTCCGAAAAAGGACTCGGCGCGTATCGTTGATTCCGTATTTGAGCTGATGAAAGATTCTCTCGCCCAGGGTAAAAAGATTAAAATTTCCGGATTCGGAAACTTCATCGTCAAAGAAAAGCAGCCCCGCCGCGGCCGCAATCCGCAGACAGGAGAAGAAATATCCATCTCCGCCAGAAGGGTTCTAACATTCAAATCCAGCCAGGTATTACGGCGCACCCTTAACGATTAAGACGTCTTATCTCCAATAATTCTCCCGTGGTCAGGCTTACATTTGTTATGCCCGGCTGCGGGTAAAGATGTCCGTATTTTCCTTCCGCAGCTCGCAATATGGTCATCATCCTGATATTTTGGGCTTGGATCAGACTAAACTTGATCATGAAAAGCCCGCCTCAGGCGGCTGAAGATCGTACCAGAAATCAGGCCGATGGGAGAACCGAACATGTGCGGCCATCGCCCTGTTCGGCGGCCTGTTTCACGTCTTTCCGGCATTTACCGATTCTTTTTCGTACCATGTTCCAGGCAGGGCCGGTCAGGAAAGATTCATCTCGCCGCATGTTAGATGCGGCCTTTTTCCACTACATCCATGGTCTGGGGCAAAAAAGGGCGAAACATTTGCCATAAAATGGAAAAAACCTGATTACCCGTCAAGAGATGTGGTATATATGGTTTTCTGCAGCAGGGAACACATTTCCCCTTGGTTTGGAATTGTATGGACGCGAATCTTCTTGACAAGACATTTTATCGCATTGGCGAGGTCAGCCGGCTTCTCCAGGTTGAGCCTTACGTAATCCGCTTCTGGGAAAAGGAATTCAGGCACATCAAACCGGAAAGAACGTCTTCGGGGCACCGCCTGTATCGGAAGAAAGACGTTGAGGCCCTCATTCTTATTAAAAATTTACTTCACGAGCAGCGTTTTACCATAAGAGGAGCCAAAAAGCATTTGGCGAAGGGGAAGGAAGAAAAGATAAAACCCTTTGACAGGCTTGTGGAAATAAAGGAAACCTTGGTTGAAATTCAAAATCTGATCAGCAGGTAATTCCATTTAAAAAATCATTAAAACCCGCGTCCTCTCGTTTTCCCGTGTTTGCGGCGCAACGAACACTCCTTAACGGCACATTAAAAACCGCCATGTCAGGCGCGGCGCTGCAACCGGCATCCGTTATCTTTCTAAATGGCGCTTGTTAAAAACTGCAAACCTTCCGGACAATGGCTTCCGCGTTGGAAAACATGACGTCCGTTTCTTCATCGGTCAAGGCGGCGCCGCGGGCGATCCGGCGGGCAAAGGCTTTGGTTACGAGATTATCGGGGGAATGGGTGTCCGTATTCAAAACCAGAGGCACACCGTATTTCCGGGCACAGCTGGCCACATAACCGTTGGTCAGGCTGTGCCCTCTGCGCGTGGTAATCTCAAAATAAACGCCT
>JAITWQ010000241.1 GCA_031285215.1 Syntrophobacterales bacterium
TAAAATGATTAGATTTGGACAGAGTATAAAGGTTTAATGGCTGGCATGGAAATGAATTTGGTCCTGGAAGATGGAGCTGTTTTTCGCGGCGTTTCTTTTGGCGCAAAGGATGAGGTGTGCGGCTGGGTACACAGCGACCATCGTATGGCCGGCTATCAGGAAGTTCTCACCGATCCGGATAATGGAGGATGCCTGGTCAATATGACTTACCCTCTGGTAGGGAATTACGGTACAAATGAAGAAGATTTTGAGAACGACGCCATTTATGCCGGCGCCCTCATCATTAAGGCGAAAAGCCGTATTGTCAGCAATTGGCGGGCGACGGGATCCCTTGACGAGATGATGCGGAAAAAGAATATCGTCGGTCTTGAAGATGTTGATACGCGTTCCCTTGCCCTCCATATCCGCAAACATGGTGAAATGCGGGGAGTGATAGGCTCTGCGGATAAGCCGGTTCCTGCGCTGTTGAAAAAATTGAAGGCATGGAAGGAACCGCTTTTTACCGTCGCAGATGTGGCGCGTTCCTCCTCCGGTTCCGCCTCGTCCCGTGTGGTTCTCTACAATCTTGGCGCTCGCCGGAGTACATTGTCCCAACTGGAACAATTGGGGTGTGAAATCATGTGTGTTTCCGGTTCCTGTTCATGGGAAGAAATTAAGAGCCTTCGTCCCGACGGTCTGGTGATTTCCAATGGCCCCGGTCATCCTGAGCAGATGGAAAAAATACGGGAAGAAATCAAAAAGGCCATGGACCAGCTTCCCGTGCTGGGAATATGTTTAGGGGCACAGCTTCTTTGTCTTGCCGCAGGGGGAACGGTAGCGCGGATGAAGACCGGACATCACGGGGGGAATTACGCTGTTCGCAGTGTGGACGATAATCAGGTATCCATGACCACTCAGAATCACAGTTTCGTGATGGGAAATACGGAAAACCTGCCCCGTAATATGAGTATTTCCCACATGAACGTCAACGATGGTTCCATTGAGGGAATTTCATCGGCAGACTATGCCATAACGGGAATCCAATTTATTCCCTTGCCTGATGAAGAAGGAAACCCCCATGCCATATTCAGGCGTTTTACACAAACCATGAAAAGCAAGTAAGCGGGATCGGGGAAATATGCCAAAGCGGGAAGATTTAAAAAAGATATTGATCATTGGTTCGGGGCCGATAGTCATCGGGCAGGCGTGTGAGTTTGATTATTCAGGCTCTCAGGCTTGCAAGGCTCTCCGCGAAGAAGGATACTATGTCATTCTCGTGAACAGTAATCCCGCTACTATCATGACCGATCCGGGTATGGCAGACAGAACGTACATTGAACCCATTACGCCGGCCATCGTAGAAAAGATTATTGAACGGGAAAGACCTGACGCCATTCTCCCCACGCTGGGCGGTCAGACGGGATTAAATACGGCGGTGTTTCTGGCTGACGCCGGTGTTCTGGCAAAATATAATGTTGAGGTTCTTGGCTCCAGCCCCGAGGCGATTGCCCGGGCGGAAGACCGTGATCTGTTTAAGAAGGCCATGCAGGAGATAGGCGTTGGTCTGCCCGAAAGCGGTATTGCCACGACTTTGGAAGAAGGATTGGCCATCGGCCTGAAGATCGGTTTTCCCCTTATTTTGCGGCCTGCCTTTACTATGGGAGGGGCAGGCGGCTCCACCGTTTACAATAAAGAGGAGTTGGAATCCTCCCTCGCTAAAGGAATTGAATACAGTCCCGTTGGTCAGGTGTTGGTCGAGCAGTCCATTATGGGCTGGAAAGAAATTGAATTTGAGGTCATGCGGGATTGTGCGGATAATGTCATTATTATCACCTCCATGGAAAATGTTGACCCGCTGGGCGTACATACCGGCGACAGTGCGGTGGTGGCACCTGCCCAGACGCTGACGGCAAAAGAACTCAAACAGTTTACTGATCTTTGCCGCCGGATCATACGAAAGATTGACGTGTCGGGAGGGGGCATAAACATTCAATTCGCCCAAAATCCTGATAACGGAGAAATCGCCATTATCGAAGTTAATCCCAGGCTTTCGCGCAGTTCGGCCCTGGCTTCCAAAGCGACGGGCTTTCCCATTGCCCGCGTGGCGTCAAAGCTGGCAGTGGGCTTTACTTTGGATGAAATCCGCAATGATATCACGGGAAAAACGACCGCCCTCTATGAGCCGGCCCTTGATTACTGCGTCTTTAAGATTTCCCGCTTTACCTTTGAAAAGTTTCCCCTGGCCGACCCGACTCTTAACACCTCCATGAAGGCGGTGGGAGAGGCCATGTCAATTGGCAGAACATTTAAGGAGGCCTTTCAGAAGGGATTGCGCTCTTTGGAGACCAGCCGCTTTGGTTTTGGCGCTGACGGAAAGGATATTTCCTTCGACGGAGAAGAAAGTCTGGCCCGCATACAGGAAAAGCTGCGCATTCCTAACGCCGAACGCTTCTTCTATATCCGGTATGCGATGCAAATGGGAATGTCCGTTGATGATATTTTTGCTTTGACCCGCATTGATCGTTGGTTTCTTTTTAACATGAAGGAGATTTTCGATCTGGAACGGCAGCTGCGAGAATACCGTTTTCATGGGGCGAAAAAAGATCTCCGCGTGTGGAAAAATGATTTTCCGGCGGATCTGCTGCGGCAGGCTAAAGAATTCGGTTTTTCCGATGTTCAGCTGGCCCATATACTGGACACAACGGAACTCGTTATTGAAGATATGAGGAAGAAAAAGGATATTTATCCTGTTTTCAAACTGGTGGATACCTGCGCCGGAGAATTTGAGGCGGAAAAACCCTATTACTATTCTTCCTATGAATCGGTAGAGGAAAGCGTTCGCAGTGATAAACCAAAAGTCGTCATCTTAGGCGGCGGCCCTAACAGAATCGGGCAGGGGATTGAGTTTGACTATTGCTGTGTCCATGCTTCTTTGGCCTTAAAGGAGCTGGGATACGAAAGTATCATGATTAACAGTAATCCAGAAACGGTCAGCACGGATTACGATACGTCGGACAAACTTTATTTTGAGCCATTGACGCGAGAAGATGTACTCAATGTAATCCGCCGGGAAAAACCTGTTGGCGTCGTGGTTCAATTTGGCGGTCAGACGCCGCTGAATCTGGCTGTCCCTCTGGAAAAAGCGGGCGTTCCCATCTGGGGTACAACGCCGGACAGTATTGACCGGGCGGAAGACCGGAAACGTTTTCAGGTGCTGCTGAAAAAGCTGAACCTTGTCCAGCCTGATAACGGTACAGCCCGTTCCTTCGCCGAGGCTAAGAGAGCGGCCAACAGAATAGGTTATCCCGTCATCGTCCGTCCCTCTTACGTGCTGGGCGGAAGGGCGATGGAGATCATTTATAGCGATGAAGGCCTGGAAGAATTTATGAAAAAGGCCATTCGCGTTTCTCCTGAGCATCCGACCCTGATTGATAAATTTCTGGAAGATGCCATCGAAATTGATGTGGACGCCATTTCTGACGGCGAAACAACCGTCATCGGCGGTCTTTTGGAGCATATTGAAGAGGCAGGCATTCATTCCGGAGACAGCGCTTCCGTCATGCCTCCTTATTCCCTTGACGCCAAACTGGTCAAATTGATTAAGGAAAATACGTATGCCCTGGCGCGGGAGCTTCAAGTCAGGGGACTGATGAATATTCAGTATGCCGTGCGCAATGATATTGTTTACGTTCTTGAGGTAAATCCCCGTGCCTCACGGACCATTCCCTTTGTGAGCAAGGCAACGGGCGTTTCCCTGGCTGATCTGGCCATGAAGGTGATTGCCGGCAAAACTTTGAAGGAATTGGGTTTTACGAAAGAAGTGAATTTCTCCCATATTGCCGTGAAGGAATCGGTTTTCCCCTTTGCGAAATTTCCCGGCGTGGATGCGATTTTGGGGCCTGAAATGAAATCTACGGGCGAAGTGATGGGGATTGATTCCGGTTTTGGAATGGCCTTTGCTAAATCGCAAATTGCCGCAGGAACGATTCTTCCCGACGCGGGCCGCATTTTCCTCAGCGTCAATAATAAGGATAAGCGCCAGGTTGTTTTTCTGGCCAAGGAGCTGGAACATCTTGGCTTCTCCATTGTGGCCACGGGCGGAACGGCTGCCGTACTTAAAAACAGCGATATCGCCGTAACCACGCTGCCCAAGATACATGAAGGACGTCCCAATGTGATTGACCTGATGAAGAACCATGAAGTAGCCATGATCATCAATACATCCAGCGGTAAAAAGACGCGGGAGGATACGGCCATTATTCGTTCCACCGCCGTGTTTCACAATGTCCCCTTAATCACCACCCTGTCCGGCGCACAGGCTGCAGTTAATGGCATTAAGGCGATGAAAAAAGAAGAGTTGTCCGTAAAGACCATTCAGGAGTATCATGAACAGCTCTGACGAAATCATGATGAAATAAGGGAAACGCCGGATAATTTTTAGTGCGGAAGAATGTCGCTTGCGGTGGCGGGCCTCTTCCCCATAAGACATAACCTGCCATCGCCAAAAAACAGAAACAAGAAGGAGGAAAAACTTGGAAGTAAAGGTATTTGACAATGATGTGGAAAAGGCGTTGAAAATTTTAAAAAACAAACTTTCTAAGAGCGGTTTATTCAAGGAATTAAAAGTCCGCCGTGCTTACGAAAAACCTTCCGTAAAGCGCAAGAGGAAAAACATTGAGGCCCGGAGGCGTCTGGCTAAAGTTCAGCGCCGGAAAAACGGCTAAATCTGCCCCTTTTCCCTGACCAGGAGCAAGACCCCTTTGCATGTCCCTTGCGGGAATTTTGTTATTTAGGATGGAGACGCCTGTGAGCGCTCCATAAGGCACGCAAGGGATGGCTTGCCGGATTATTGAGGACGCAAAATGCTGGATAACGATCAGAAGAGGAAAAATGTGGAAGAGAAACAATATTTGATTGATAGTTTAAGCCCGGCGGAGTCGTGGCGTATTTTCCGGATTATGGCGGAATTTGTTGATGCCATTGATACCCTCTCCCGCGTAAAACGTGCGGTGAGTATTTTCGGGTCTGCCCGCGTCGCTCCGGATAACCCCTATTATGAAAATGCCCGGCTGCTTGCGGAAAAACTGGCTAAAGCCGGATTCAGCGTCATAACCGGCGGCGGGCCTGGTATCATGGAAGCGGCCAACAAAGGCGCTGCTGATGCCGGAGGGACATCTATTGGCATGAATATTCAGCTTCCCTATGAGCAGAAGCCCAATCCCTATGCCAATGTTGCCATCAGCTATCACTATTTCTTTATTCGCAAGGTCATGTTCGTCAAGTACGCCATGGCTTATGTTATCCTTCCCGGCGGTTTGGGAACGATGGACGAATTCTTCGAAGCGCTGACTCTCATTCAAACCAGGCACATCAGAGGCTTCCCCGTTATTCTCATGGGAAGCGAATATTGGAAGGGTCTTGTCAGCTGGTTAAAAAACACCATGTTAAAAGAGAAGATGATTGATAAGGAAGATCTTGATATTTTTCAAATCATTGATGATCCTGATGACGTGGTTCGTTATATCCAAAAATTTATCGTCGTATAGGGAGTGGGGGATAAATTTTCCTTTCCTGTGATTTTCGCCATTTGGGGAAAATACCCTTCTCCTTTTGTGACCTTGTTTTTCTTGCTCACGGTGTTGCCCTGAAAAAATAATTTTGCTGCATAAGGTTAACAGCCATGGCGGAAACATCCACGGACAACTTCCCGCAAGTCCTCACCCAGATTAAAAAAGGCCAGATTCGACCCGTTTACCTCCTTTATGGTGACGAAGAGTTTTTGCTTGAGAGAAATCTGGATCAGATGATTTCCCTCATTCTTGGCGATGCCGACCGGACCTTAAATCTTTTCCCCTTGGCCGGCGGCTCTGACGAAGCGAATGAAATTTGCGCGACCCTTGCCCTGCCCCCTCTTTTTGCGGGCCGCAAGGTTGTTGTCGTCCGTGATACCCTTCTGTTTCACTCCCAGAAAACTCTTTCCTCCCTCATAAAAAATATCCGAAGTAAGATGGAAAAACGTCCTGCCCAGGCAGTGGCTTCCTTCATGCTGCTTCTGGAAATGGCCGGTTGGGCACTGGATGATTTGAAGGACGGCGCTTGGAAAAACATTGCCGAAGAGAAGTGGGAACATCTGCTGGGAGACGAGCATAAGGGGCGTGAACAGTGGATTCCCGCCATGATTGATCTCTGCATTGCCCATGACGGCGGCAAAGCGGCGGCAAAGAAAAGCGGCGGAAATACCCTGGAGGATACCCTTTTGCGTATTCCGCCGGAGAATCACCTTATTCTCGTCGCGGAAACGGTGGATCGCAGGAAAAAACTTTTCAAGGTTATTTCCAGTGTGGGAGCGGTGCTCCACTTTCCCAAGGCCAAAGCGGAGCAGAAACAAAAGGAACGAATCATGGCGGAGGCGCGTGATGTTCTTGCTGCGGCGGGGAAAAAAATGACCGCCGGGGCGTGGGATGTTTTGGGAAGCAAGACGGGGTTTCAATTACGTGATTCCGTCCAGGCGATAGAGAAACTGATCGCTTTTTCCGGAGACAGCGCCGTTATTCGTGAAGATGACGTGGAAGAAGCCGTCGGCAAATCTAGGGAAGAGGACGTTTTTCAGCTGGTTACTGCCATGGCGGAAAAGAATCTGCCGGCAAGTTTGGAAATACTGCGCGCCCTGGTCCTTCAAGGCGTGCCCTGGTTAATGATTTTTGCCGTCATTGGCCGGGAGATGCGGCATCTGTATCAGGCCAAATGTCTTATCCGCCATGGCGTGTTCAAAGGGTTCCGCCATAATATGGATTATGGCGAATTTCAACAGCGCGTCATGCCCAACCTCAAGGGGCTGGTTCAGGGCGGCAAAAAAGATCTTGGGCTGGCCGGTCAGCACCCCTACGCGATCTATCAGACGCTGAAACGTGCCGCTCAGTTCCGGGAAGAAGATCTCCTTAGTTATCTGAATAGTCTCCTGGAGATGGATTTACTGATTAAATCAAGCGGCAGAAGCGAATCTCTCATGCTGGAGCGGTTTCTGATAACGGTGTGTCAGGGGAAATAGGGCCATCGCCGGGAAGCCGGCGTATGCGCATTGCCGGCTGACAGTAAAAAGTCATTGACTTCTTTCTTTCGTTGTTGCTAGTTAAGCGGGTGTTTTATCGGCGTTCCGCAAAAACAATCCGGCCTCTGCGGCTGGTAAGGTGGATTCGCGGTGTGCGCTACTGTCTGGAAGATGTTACACTAATATTTTGCAGAATAACAAAATATTCATAATGAGAAGGAGATAGAAATGGAAATTAAGAATGTATGTGTTTTGGGTGCGGGTCTCATGGGAAACGGCATTGCTCAGGTTTGCGCTCAGGCCGGATTTCAGGTAACCATGCGGGATATTGAGCAGCGGTTTATTGACGGCGGCATGAACAACATTAAAAAGAATCTGAGCCGCGAAGTTGAAAAGGGAAAACGGACTCAGGCGGATATGGATGCGATTATGGCCCGTATCAAGCCGACCCTTGATCTGAAAGAGGCCGCTTCCAACGCCGATGTCGTTGTGGAAGTGGTTGTAGAAATTTTGAGTATCAAAAAGCAGGTTTACAAGGAGCTTCAGGAAGTCGTTCCTGCTCATTGTTTGTTTTTCACCAACACCTCAGGCCTTAGCATCACCGAAATGGCGACTCTGACGGATCGCCCCGACCGCTTCATCGGCACGCATTTCTTTAATCCCGTTCCCGTCATGAAACTGATGGAACTGATTTTAGGATATGAAACGACACAGGAAACCCTGGCCATTGCCAAAGCCTGGGCGGAGAAGGTCGGCAAGGACTGCGTCATCGTGAACGAAGGCCCCGCCTTTGTGGTAAATCGTGTGTTGTGTACCATGATAAACGAAGCCTTCTTTACCCTGGGCGACGGATTGGCCACCCCGGAAGATATTGATAAGGCCATGATGCTGGGCTGCAATCATCCCATCGGCCCCCTGGCCCTGGCGGATTTGATCGGCAACGATACGCTCCTCCACATCATCGAAGGCCTCCACAGGGAATTGGGAGACAAATACAGGCCTGCGCCCATTCTCGTTAAACTGGTGCGGGCGGGACGTTTGGGGAGAAAATCAGGAAAAGGCGTTTACGACTACACCAAAAAATAGACCATTAAAACGGTTTTTAAAAGATTTACAGAGATACAAGA
>JAITWQ010000023.1 GCA_031285215.1 Syntrophobacterales bacterium
GTGGAAAGCGTGTATGGCCGGGGTTCATCTTTTCATGTTGAGATACCGAAGGTGTCAGGCGACGAAACACAGATACAACAGCGCCTTGAGCATGAAGAAATCGTAATATATGCGCCGGATGCGAAGATATTGGTCGTGGATGATAATACTGTCAATTTGAATGTTGCTGCCGGCCTGTTATATCTCTGCCGGATAACGGCGGAGACGGCCGCGTCCGGGAAACAGGCGATAGAGCTTGTTCAGCAAAATCAATATGATATTGTATTTATGGATCACCGGATGCCGGAAATGGACGGTATAGAAACTGCCGAATATATCCGCTCCCTGGGTATAACACTGCCAATTATCGCCCTTACGGCAAATGCCGTCGTCGGTGCGAAAGAAATGATGTTTGCCGCCGGCATGGATGATTATCTGTCGAAACCCATTATAAAGTCTGAACTGATGTATATGCTGAAGAAATGGCTTCCCGCCGGTAAACTTTTAGATACGCCGGTGAAACCGGACGCTGCGGATGAAGGTGAAGGCGCGGAGCATGAGGAATTTTGGCGCAGAATTGAACAAATCGAAGGACTTTCTCTTTCGGCAGGGCTGGACAGAGTTAACGGTCAACGGAATATTTACGGAAAGATGCTGAAATTAATCATAAAGGAAATTAAAAAAAGCGATAAGAATTTAAGCGAATTTTTAGCGGCTGCCGATATGAGCAATTTCCGTATAGAAGTACATGGAATAAAAGGCGCGCTGGCAAGCATCGGCGCAGCTGAACTCGCCGCAAAGGCATATGATCTTGAAGCCGCGTCTGACAGAGGGGACGCTGATTTCTGCGGTTTAAATCTGCCGACGTTATTGGAAGGTTTAAATAATTTGCGCTTAAATTTGCAAGAAGCTTTTTCGCTGTTAAGCCGGGATGATATTCCGATGGAAATTCCGCCGGAACTTCCGCCTGTTTTTGCGAGGATGATTGATGCGTTTGCCGAAATAGATTTAGTCCTTATAGATACGGAGATAAAAAATTTAGTTGCCTTAAATCTGAAAGGAGCTTTAAAAGAGGAAGTTGAGCAAATAATTGACATGGTAAAGATGGTTGATTACGATGGCGCAAAGGAACACATGCAAAAACTGCTTAACGGCGCATAACGTTTTGGAGCGCCGCGCAGTGGGTAAAAAAGGAACATCTTCATGGAAATAGACAACTTTGATCTGCTTACCCTGATCAAACAGGATGACCTTAATATACGGTACGCTGCCGGGACGGAACCGTTATTAACGGTTGATGAATATTTTGGCATGTTGACGAAGCTTTTAAAACTCGCGCCGGATGTTAAGCGGGGCTTAATTAAATTCGCCAGCCGCGACGGCGACATGGATGCGATTAGAAGCTTAGACAGCATGATTACTTTGCTGGAAGACATGAGGTATGACAGGTTCATTGTTGACTTTCATGCAATAATAGACGCTTACAGGCAGGGTAACTGGAGGCTGGCCGCCACTCACACGCAAAGAGTATCAGAAGATTTTAACAGATTTTGTTCACGAATTTCGCTGGCAAAAGAAAAGGCGCAAAGTTTAGACGCCGCGTTACGCGAAAAATATAATGATCCAGACGGGAAATTATCTTTAAAGGAATTTATCGGACTGATAGATGAAGAAAAAGCCGGCCGGCATGTGGACGGCGAAGAAGCGGATAGAAAGGCGGATGAAGAAAAAGATGACAGCAAACCGTTGATCCTCGCCGTTGACGACTCTCCGTCTATTCTTAAATCTGTGGAGTCTGTATTGAGCAATGATTATCAGGTATTGATGTTGGTAAAACCGGCAATGCTCGAAAAAATTTTGCGCCAGAAAACACCGGATTTGTTTTTGCTTGACTATAATATGCCTGAACTCAATGGATTTGAACTTGTTCCCATCATAAAAAGCTTTGAGGAACATAAAGAAACGCCGATTATTTTTTTGACATCCGAGGGAACAATAGACAATGTGACCGCCGCCCTTGCCCTTGGAGCGAGTGATTTTGTGGTAAAACCGTTTATTCCGAATGTGTTACGCGAAAAGATAAAAAAGCATATCACCAGAAAATAGTTTGTGTTTCCAGATATTTGTATCATATTCCGGAAGATAATTATCTGTGCGGGCCATGCGCAAAAGAAAAGCGTTCGTATTTGCCGACGCCTTTGTCAGTTTTTGAGGAATATGGGCTTCCCGCTTCCTTATTGGGACCTACGCCATAGGGGGGCGGAGAATCGAATAACTTTTTGTACTCGGCAATCATGGCATTAGCCTGATCGCTGGTTATAGCAATAGACGTTTGACTGGTAACGACTCTCTCTTTTTGATCTTCATTATCAAATTTTCCTTGATAGGCATTAAAAAGCGAAGTGTCATTGGTAAAACTGATAATTTCTTTGAACGGTTCTCCATTTTCTTTTGTCCCTTCTATGGCAATCCAAGTGTGCCATAGCCGCATGTTATGAGCCTCGTTGAAAACCCCTGTGTCATTGTATATAGTAACCTTATAATTTAGTACATTTGCCATGATTCTTACCTCCATTTTTTACGGCTTATTGAAAGTGAAAATTTAAAATCTCCTTCTGATTTCATCTCCGGAATAAAGGTGTAAACACCCAACTCATCAACGTTGAAAGAATAGGACCGTGCATAATACCCGGTAAACTGTGGAATACCAGCTATTCCAAAATGCCTGGAAAAAGAGTCAGATTCTCCATATTGTATTATACGATGATACGGTTGTCCATCCCTATAGACGGTAATTTTTCCCGTAAAATCACTGCGCATTGATGTGTAGGCATTCCAGTCAGCGGTTATTACATCTGCAGACGGTTTAATACCGCCCTGATTTGCCTTAAAGGAAGCTAATTCATGAATAACATTTTCATAAAAGCCAATATCAAGCATATAAAAGTCTTTTCTCTCAACATTTACACCTACTCTTTTGACGATTGCTGGAATACGCGGCTCTTCCCTTGCCAATGCTGAATTTTTCCCTTTGGCTGTATATTCTTTACGATTGTTCCGTGTTTTCGGGACGAAAAAACCTGATTTTCCACCAAACGGTTTCTGGACATGTCGGAGATAAAAGGAATATTCACAAGATTCCCTTGCTTTTATCTTTGGTCTGAAGCTGTATCGTCCATATCGTCCGGGAAATTTCACGTCAAAATAATATACGGGGCCATAAGTATCCTTCCCTGGTGACCAGGCAAAGGAATGAAAAT
>JAITWQ010000024.1 GCA_031285215.1 Syntrophobacterales bacterium
ATTGAAACCACCAAAGGGCAGAACTTATATGACCGCTTTGTCAGCGGTGATTCCGCCGTATCCGTCATTTGGCACAATCTTATTCACTTTGTGCAAAAGGACGAGTTGGGCAGAAAAACTATTTTATCGCCATCGCTAACTTTTCTGCCCAGCTCGTCCTTTTGCACAAAGTGGATAAGATTGTGCCAAATGACGGATACGGCGGAGTCACCGCTGACAAAGCGGTCATATAAGTTCTGCCCTTTGGTGGTTTCAATGGCCTTGAGAAAATCACCAATCGTATCTCCCGTAAACTCAATGACGTCTTCACTTTTCTGTTCCCAGCCAATCTCCTTGCGGAGGACCGCACACTGAATACCAAGCCGTACCTGCATAAATATCTCCCTTTCCATTTTGCCGTTAAGAAATATTTTTTTGCTACATCATGAAACTTGCCAAAGGAACAACACTTGCGCCGTGTATTCCCATTTCATCCTTTATTTGTCCCCAGTCCAATAAGGAGACATGCTCCGCAGACGTTCAATAATAGGAGGTAATTTTTCAATGACCATGTCAACGTCCTCGTCTGTATTATAAATAGAAAGACTGAATCGTATGGAACCATGGGCCATGGTGAACGGTACACCCATGGCGCGGAGGACATGAGACGGTTGTAATGACCCTGAAGTACACGCCGATCCTGAAGAGGCGCAAATACCATAGAGATCAAGCATGAGGAGGATGCCCTCGCCTTCAACAAATTCAAAGCTGATATTGGTCGTGTTAGGCAGGCGATGTTCCGTGTCGCCATTGATGCGGCTTTTTGGTATGGCGTTCAGCAGCGCTGTTTCCAGCCTGTCCCGCAGTTTCTTTACCTGAGTGTTTTCCTGAGACAGGTTTTGCCGGGCAAGTTCACAGGCTTTGCCCAGGCCAATGATGCTGGGAGTGTTTTCTGTACCCCCGCGCCGCCCCCGCTCCTGATGGCCGCCAACCATAACGGGAGAAAATTTTGTTCCCTTGCGGACATAGAGAGCGGCGATTCCCTTTGGGGCATGGAGCTTATGTCCTGAAATGGAGAGCATATCAATGGTATTTTTCCCCATGTCAATCGGAATTTTCCCTGCTGCCTGCACTGCATCCGTATGAAATAAGATTCCCTTTTCTCGGGCGATTGCCGCCGCTTTTTCTACGGGAAAAATAACCCCTGTCTCGTTATTAGCCCACATCAGGCTGGCTAGCACCGTATCCGGGGTGAGTGATTGCTCATATTGTTCCATGTCAAGACGGCCGTCCTTATCAACGGCAAGCTCCGTTATCCGATACCCCTGGCCGGACAGTTGCGCACAGAGCGCCCTCACTGCCGGATGTTCGACACGGCTGGTTACAATGTGACGCTTTTCCGGGTCGGCATAGAGGGCGGAGCGGATGGCGGCATTATCGCTTTCCGTTCCGCAGCTTGTGAAAATGATTTCATCGGGATGCGCTCCCAGCAAGGACGCCACTTGTTCCCGCGCCGTGCGGATGTGCGCGCCGATTTGACCGCCAAAAGCGTGCATACTTGATGGGTTGCCGTAAAAATCGTGAAAGTAGGGCAGGATGGCCTCTAAAACTTCCGGCGCTACCTGTGTTGTGGCGTTATTGTCCAGATAAACAACTTTCATTGTGTAACCTCTTCGACAACCAAATCAGGCGACACCAGATCGCGGAGCCGTTTTTCGACGAAGTGTTTCAGGGTGATATCGGCGGCTTTGCATGTGGCGCATGTGCCGCGTGTTGCGACCATAACGCGATTACCATCAACGTCAATCAATTCAATATCACCGCCGTCCAGTTTCAGCGAAGGACGGATTTCCCGCTCCAATGTTTCTTCAATCATTTTTATTTTTTGAATGTTGGATAGTTTCGCTTTTGCGGCGGTTTGCGGGGTCATTTCAAACTGAATTTTGTCAATGATCCCGCGGATAGCTTCGCGGCAGCTTCCGCATCCTCCTCCCGCTTTGGTATAATTCGTGATTTCCTCCACCGTTGAGAGGCGATTCTCCTGAATGGCGCGTTCAATGTCCTGATCCGTAACACCAAAACATTCACAGATAATATGCCCCGCAGTTTCATCGGCGCTCGTTTCTGTCACTCCCAGGCAGTTTTCAATGGCCTTTTCCAGCGCTTCCTTGCCCATTACGGAGCAGTGCATTTTTTCCTGAGGGAGGCCGCCCAGATAAGCGGCAATATCCTGATTGGTAACTTTCTGCGCCTCCTCCAGGGTCATGCCTTTCACCATTTCCGTCAGGGCCGATGAGGAGGCAATGGCGCTGGCACAGCCGAAAGTTTTAAATTTAATATCTTTGATACGCTGATTTTCATCTAAAGCAAATGTAAGTTTGAGGGCATCTCCGCAGGCGATGGAACCCACTTCCGCCACTCCGTCCGGATTTTCCACTTCTCCGACATTTCGCGGATTTAAAAAATGTTCCCGTACTTTATCCGTATATTCCCACATGATACTTCTCCTTCGATTTTAAACAAGTAATACAATAGCATTTTTTATGCTTAATGCCGTAAAATATCAAGCCTCAAAGTAAGGGTTTAATGAAAAAATGTTTAAAAGAGACAATAATTTGCAGGGGGAGCATTGTAAAGTAATTCCTGATCTTTTTATCAGATACTTCGTGTGATATACAGGGTGGGATAATTATCAGGAAAGGACCATCTGTCCCCATGGCAATACGTTATTACAGTACAAACAGAAATCTCAGTTTTGTGGAAGGCCTGAAGCCGTTCAAAGAAACCGTAACCTTTCGTGAAGCACTTTTGCAGGGGCAAGCCCCTGATGAGGGCCTTTTCATGCCCGATACCATTCCTCTTCTTAACCTGGGCGGTATTGCCAGCCTCAAGGGAAAACCCTATGCGGAAACAGCGAAATTTGTCGCCCGGGCCTTTCTTCATGGCGATGTGCCGTCATCTGTATTATCTCATATCATTGAAGACGCTTACAATTTCCCCGTTCCTTTGGAACATGTAACGCAACGGAAGTATATCCTCCGCCTGGATCAGGGTCCAACGTCTTCATTTAAAGATTTTGCCGCCCGGATGATGGCCAGGTTGATGAGCGCTTTAAGGGACGAAGGGCAGAATCTTCATGTTTTGGTGGCGACGTCCGGCGATACGGGAAGCGCCGTTGGTGATGCCTTTCACAATGTTTCCGGCATCCGGGTAACCATTCTTTATCCCCGTCATGAAGTCAGCGGACGCCAGAAAAAGCAGCTTGATTCCATTGGCGATAATGTTCAGGCTATTTCTTTAGACGGTAAATTTGATCAGTGCCAGGACCTGGTGAAAGAGGCCTTTGCCGATCCGGAACTGGCCCCTTTGCATTTGACTTCCGCCAACTCTATTAATTTTGGCCGCATTCTGCCGCAGATGATTTATTACGTTTATGCCTATGCTCAACTGGCCGCAGGGGGAGAGGAGATTGTTTTTTCCGTTCCTTCCGGTAATTTTGGCAATGCCCTGGGGTGTGAGTTTGCGCGGCGGATGGGATTACCCGTTGCCAAACTGGTGATGCCCGTCAACGAAAACGAAGAGTTTCCCCGCTACCTGACAGAGGGCGTTTACCAAAAAATATCGCCTTCCATTTCATGCCTGTCCAACGCGATGAATGTGGGACATCCCAGTAATCTTGCCCGGTTTTTTGACCTTTTTGGCGGCACTGTGGATCGGACAGGACACGTTCATGTGTATCCTGACCGGGAAGAAATGAAAAAACATATTTTTTCTGTTTCCGTTACCGATCAGGAAACAAAGGATACGATTAATCAGGTTTATCGTGATTACGGCGTCATTCTGGAACCTCACGGGGCTGTTGCCTGGAGAGGTTTGGAGCGTTACCTTGCGGGAAATGATGATGCTCTTTGCGTTTGCTTGGAAACAGCCCATCCGGCCAAATTTCCGGAAGAGGTTGAAGAACTTTTGCGCCTCACACCCGAACTGCCTCCGGCGATGCAGGATATTGATGCAAAGCAAGGAGAAGCCTTAAATTTACCGGCCAGTTATGATGCTTTGAAAGATTATCTCCTGAAAACCAGGCAAGAGGAGTGATCTTACGTACTTCTCATATTTCTGGTTACTCTTTGGCCGCGAACGCATCCTGTCTGCCGGCAGCAGGGCGGGGAGGCCGGCGTATCGCGGTTTTTGTTGTTTTTGCGCCATTACCGCTCGCACCGATTTGTAATCGGTGTTGTTGGACATGGCGGCGGCGCTACAGTGCGGCCCCTCGTTTCTTGGGGAGGGGACAATGGCTTTTGCGTCTGCAGGCGTACCATCTCCCAACCCACCAATTGCTTCCGCATTAAGTCCCGCCGGGACGGCACTTTATTAACCGCAGGTTTTAACCTGCGGATGAAAAGTGATACACCCCAAGTCCCGCATGGGACGACACTTCCTCGCGTCCGAAAAACGACCCTATGAAATTTGCGGACGACCGGGGACGGTCACCCCTGCAAAACCAACTGAAAACTTGAAACTCGCAACTTGAAACTAACAACTGTTCGCGTCTGCCCTTCGGCGGACGCAAACAAGAAACTGCGGGGCGGCGAACAGCCGCTCCGCAACCTGAAACACCTGAAACGAAACAGAAAAACTTGAAACTTGAAACTAATAACTCGAAACTGGGTTTAAAACTCGTACTTCATCCGTAGCGCGCCCGTGACGCCCTCTCTTTCACCCATGTAGCCCTGCACGCCAAGGTCGATGGACAGGCCAATGATTTTGGAAAGAGTAAGGGAAAGACCCAATTCGCCGATACCCGTACCACCGGACAATTCAGGCTCATCAATGGCAAAACCATAAGTCTTGGC
>JAITWQ010000077.1 GCA_031285215.1 Syntrophobacterales bacterium
TCCCGTCAACTACATTCCGTTGATCAAATCGTTTTGTCAGTCCTTTTGCTTCAACAATTCCGGATGTGGTTTCCATATCTCTGTGTTTGTTATTCCTTCATCATTTTTGTATTTGCCCCTTCCGGGGTACAGAGCCGATGTATAATAAATCTGTTTGCAGACCTTTTACGGCCATCATATAGTGAAGAAAGTTTTTTGCAAAGATGTTTTCCTGCTGACCTAAGGGAATATTTTCGCGTAATGCCGCCAAGTGCAAGTAATCTCTCCTTCATTCTGGGGGGAGATAAAGATACTTGATATTCAACACTACCGGCTTTCCATGAAAAGGCTTTGACGTTTCCTATTTGCCCGTATCTCCTGAAATAATGCCGGATAGTTGCGGGGAATTCTTGTAAAAAGCGGATAGTTGTGTTACACTTTCTTGAATTCCGTCGTTTCTTAAGGATTTCACTTATAATATGCAACTGATCATAGACCTCATCTGGATTTTATGCGGCGGACTATTAGGCGGTCTTGCTGCCCGGCTTCTTAAACAGCCTCTTATCATCGGGTATATCATAGCGGGGGTGATCATTGGCCCCAACACCAGCGGTATCACTGTTGTCTCTGGTGATACCCTGATGAGTCTCGCAGACATCGGCGTTGCCCTTCTTCTCTTTTCCCTGGGTATTGAATTTTCCGTTCGCGATTTGAAACCAATAGGAAAAATAGCAGTATTTGGCACAATTATCCAAGTGGTTCTGACCCTCATCTTTTGTTATGCTTTGGGGCGGTTTCTTAATTGGGATCCTTTGCCCAGTTTCTGCCTGGCCGTTGCCTGCGTTGCCTCCAGCACGGCCGTTATCCTGAAAACCCTTGCCTCAGGCCATGTCACGGCCCTTTCGGGTCGTGTTATGCTTGGTCTTTCTATTGTGCAGGATTTAATGGTCTTTCCTTTGATGATCGTCTTGATCAGCCTCCAAGATGCCGGCAGCGGTTCCATTACAACAACGATAATGCCCATTTTCACTGCCGTCGTCTTCGTTTTGGCCATGATGATTATTGGCAGGCGCGTTATCCCCGCAGCGCTGCGGTTCGTTGCCCACTGGCAGTCCCAGGAGCTTTTTCTGTTCTCCGTTATTGCCATCAGCCTTGGTATTGGTTACATTTCTCATCTGTTTGGCCTTTCTCTCGCTTTTGGCGCTTTTGTCGCCGGTCTTGTCCTGGCGGGGAGCGACTACGGCCATAAAGCGCTTAATGAAGCGATTCCCCCGCGTGATCTTTTTGCCCTGGTTTTCTTTGTTTCTGTCGGTATGCTTCTTGAGCCATCTTTTGTCTGGGAGAACATTGGCATCATCAGTCTGCTTGTTGTCATCGTCTGTGTTGGCCGCAGCCTGATTTTGAGCGGGCTTTGCTGGTCTTTCGGATACAGGAACATCGTTCCCATTGCGGTTTTTACCGGAATGATGCCCATTTCGGAAATCGGCTTCATCGTCATCTATCAGGCCAGTGCAGCGGGAAGCAATGGCCCCATTATTGATAATTATGTATATTCCATTATTCTGAATATGATTGTCATATCCATGCTTCTTGGCCCCATCGTCTCCGGTCTGACCACATTTCTTTATCGCCTTTTTGGTAAAGCCCTCCAAAAAGAAGTTGACCATATAGACGGGAAGGAAATAGGGATTGACCAGCATGTTGTTGTGGCGGGCGGGTGGTCTCTGGCGAGGGATACTGCCCGTGTTCTCCGCTTCCTCAAACTGCCGTATATCGTTATCGAGCCTAAACATCAGCTTTTTACGAAACTGCAGCGGGAAGGGCTGGATGTGCTTTTTGGTGATCCAAGCCAGCCAATGATTCTGGATAAGGCCGCCCTTTCCAAGGCGGGGCTGTTACTTATTACGTCTGGCTCACACGCGGAAATTGTCAATATTACAAAGGCGGCCCGCGCTATTTCGCCGGAACTTCGTATTGTCGTTCAATCTAAAGGGCATGAGAATTCGCAGGAACTTGCTGATTTGGGTGTCAGTGAAATCGTCCACTCGGAATACGAGGCGGGATTCGAGATGCTGCGCCAGGCCCTCGTCAGTAAGGACGTGTCTCTCCTTAAAACGGAACACTACCTCGATGAAATCCGCAAGATGCTCTACCATAAGCAGAGACAATGGGGAGATTGACAGGCAATTACGTCAACCTTCCAGAGGATAAGCTTATATTGCGGGAATGTTTCCCGGCCCTTTCTGTTTTTCGCCGGAAAAACGGCTTTACCGCACCCTGCCCCCTGTTTCTGGTTCACGATCAAAGGAAAGGACGGTTAAGGTATCGGCAGAATCGGCCGCCAGAATCATTCCATGGGATTCAATACCCATGAGTTTGGCGGGAGCAAGATTAGCCACAATGACCACTTTTTTCCCCGGCAATTCTTCCGGTTTGTAGGCCTTGGAGATACCCGCCACAATGGTGCGTTCTTCCGTTCCCATATCAATGAGCAGTTTCAGGAGCTTGTTCGATTTCGGCACCGCTTCCGCTTTCAGAATCATCGCCACGCGGAGATCAACTTTCTCAAAGTCGTCATAGGTAATTTCCGGTTTGACAGGCGGAATATCGTTTTGAGTTTTCTGGGTGGCAGCGGTCGCGGTTTCCTTCTTGAACTCAATACGCGGAAAAAGAGTTTCTCCCGGTTTTAAAACGCTTCCGGAGGTAAGCCCCCACCACTTTTCAATGGAGGCATAATTCTGATTATCCGTATTTTCAATGCCCAGCTGCCGGAGAATCTTCTCTCCCGTTCCTGGCATAAAGGGCGTAATAAGCACAGCAATTGTTCTTAACGCTTCGAGGAGATTGTAGAGGATGACCGACAGGCGTTCATTTTTTGCTGGATCTTTCGCCAGCCCCCATGGTTCCTGCTCAACAATGTATTTATTGCCGGCGGAAATCAGTTCCCAAATACTCATGAGAGTTTTGTGGAAGGCCAGCTCTTCAAAAGAAACACGCGCCTCATGAATCACCCTTGCCGCTGTTTCCATCAACGCCTGATCAATCGCCTCCGGCGCAGATGGCGGAGGAACACGCCCGCCGCAGAATTTCATGGACATGGAAATAACACGGCTGACAAGATTGCCCAAATCGTTCGCCAGATCAGAGTTTACACGCTGCACAAAACCCTCTTCACTGAAACTGGAATCAAGGCCGAAAACCATATCCCGCAACAGGAAATAACGGAATGAATCCAAACCATATTTATCTTTCAAGTCGAGGGGTTTGACCACATTGCCAATGCTTTTGGACATTTTGCTCTGTTCCACATTCCAATAGCCGTGAACGTTAAGATGATGATAAGGTTCAAGGCCAATGGCTTTCAGCATGGTGGGCCAGTAAATACCGTGGGGTTTCAGAATATCCTTGGCGATCAAATGCTGAGACACTGGCCAGAAAGAACGGAACAAATCTGTGTCCGGATAGCCGATACCGGTAATATAGTTAATCAGGGCATCGAACCAGACGTAAGTAACGTAGTTATCGTCAAAAGGCAGGGAAATACCCCAGGTCAGTCTGGTTTTTGGCCTGGAAATACACAGATCCTCCAAGGGTTCCCGCAGAAAAGCCAAAGCTTCATTGCGGTAACGTTCGGGACGGATAAAATCGGGATTGTCCTGGATGTACTGTACCAGCCAATCCTGATATTTGCTCATTTTGAAGAAATAGTTGCTTTCCTTGCGGAATTCCGGCGCCGTTTGATGATCGGGACACTTACCGTCCACCAGTTCTTTTTCCATGTAGAACCGCTCACAGCCGACACAGTAGTAACCTTCATAGCTGCCGAAATAGATATCGCCCTGATCATAAACTTTTTGCAGAATGGCCGTGACGGTTTTTACATGATTTTCATCGGTGGTCCGGATGAAGTAATCGTTGGTCACAGATAATTCCGGCCAGAGGGCGCGAAATTGCGCGCTGATCTGATCGGTATATTCTTTTGGCGTAATTCCGGCCTTGGCCGCCGCCTCCGCGATTTTATCGCCATGTTCATCAGTTCCCGTCAGAAAGAAGGTTTGGCAGCCATTCATCCGGTAATAGCGAGCCATAACATCAGCTACAATTGTGGTATAGGCATGGCCAATGTGGGGAGATGCGTTCACATAGTAAATGGGAGTCGTAATATAAAATATTTTGTCCAAGTACCCGCTCCTTTCCTTACAGGAAACAACAATATCTTTGATATGTAATCATAATTTCAGGGAATTATATTTAATTTGCGGCGTTTTTATTTTGTATCAATAAATTTAATTTTTTTTTTACAAGATGGCCACACATATTTGTTTTTAGTATTACAGAAACACAAAAAACTCGTGCCGCGGAACCTTAATAAGGATAACCG
>JAITWQ010000086.1 GCA_031285215.1 Syntrophobacterales bacterium
GTCTGGTCAGCAAAGTAGCGCTTTCCTCTGCGGGAGACCAGTGATACCAGGCATCCCGACCAACCAGATAATTTCCCCATGCCTTTTCCGGAAAGGAGGTTTGGAGGACGAGATGTTGAACCCAGGCCGGCAGAAAATCTTTCCCTTTCAGATCTACGTAACGATAGGAGAAAAGACCATGGGGCGACCAGAGAGGCAATGATCCCACAAGCCGCCTGCCGCCCAGAGGCAGGTCTATGGCGGCCATTTCCCCGGCGCGTTGGGGGGCATGATCTTCCAGACGTTTCACAAAAAGTTCCCCTTCTTGGCGGAGCAGCTCGTAGTGTTTCCGCCCCGCCTCTCCCAGGGGCAGTTTTCCCGCCGCCGTCATGATCTGATAAATATCCTGATCGGGTATCCTGTCCAGTTTCATTTCCAGTAATGACTGCCCGGCGAGATACCGATCAAGCCCCGTCAGGGAAAAGAGTTCCGTATCGGGAATGGTGTTTTCTTTTTCCTCCAGGCGGATATCCAAACTGTTGCGCACAAAGAAACGGCAGGGATGGCGAAAGAAAGAGAGAATATCTGTCAGGAAAACGGGATCGGAGCTTGGAGAATCCGTTTTCAGGGGCGTGGTCACAAAGGGGCGTTTTTCCGGCGGTTCAGGGGTGCTGGCCATGACGCAGGCGGCGGAGAAGTATTCCTGACGGTAGCTGCGATTCCTGCTGTCTTCCATGAAATAGGAGGGGGCAAAGGGGTGGAGGAAATGCTTGCTGACCAGATGATCATGTAAATTCCCCGGCGGCTCTTTCCCTTCATGGGTGAGGAAAAATCCCTGCTGTACATAGTCCATAAGTTCCGTGACCACGGTTGACGGCAAAATGGGAGTATTATCGCGGATATTCTGACCTGTATAAAAGATCATCAATTTTTCCCGGGTGGAGAGGATGGTCTCCAGAAAGAGGTAGCGGTCGTTATCGCGTACCGAAGGATCTCCCCGGCGGGGACGATGTTCCATGAGGTCAAAACTTGTCCTGCTTGCTTCCCGGGGAAAGAGGAGATGATTCATTCCCGCGAGTGCAATGACGCGAAAGGGGATACTGCGCATGGGAACCATGGCGCAGAATGTTATTCCTCCCGACAGAAAACTGCCGGAGAACCCGGGCGCTTTAAGACGTTCCTGCAAGCAGCTGCGGATAACATTGAGAGAGACGGTACCGCTGAAAGAAGAGATAAAGGCGGTGTCTTCAAGGCAGCGAATGGTTTTTAAGAGATAATCGCAATAGGGGAACCAGGGGTCGTTTTCCTTCACTTCCAGAAAGTTTTGTACGATCCGCGTCATGATTTCCTGCCATTGGACAAGGGTATGTGCCTTATGGAGTTCATCCGCCGCCTGAAAGAGGCGCTCCAGGAAATTAAGGAAACAGCCCAATATTTCCGCGTTTTCACCTTCCGCAGCGCCGTACGGCACAAGATCCATGAAAAGACGTGTCTGCTCCCCGCCAAGGGCATATCCCAGGAGGATTCTGTCAATTCCCCGCCGCCAGGTGTGCTGAGGGTCGGCAAGGCAAGGCTCATCCGTGGCGCCGTGGATTCCCCAGCGAATGCCCGCTTCTTTTACCCAGATATGGATTTTCGGCATGTCCGTTTCTGTGATGCCGAAACAGTCTTGCATAACCCGGTTGTCCAAAAGGGAGAGCACACTGGATGCTTCAAAACGAGTGCCGGTCAGATCCAGAATTTTGAAGAAACACTGTGCCAGGGGATTGTCATAGTAATGTTTGCGGTCTGCGATGGTGAAAGGCAAACGGGGTAGCCCGCCGTTTTTGTGTTCTTCCCCTGCGTGACCGAAAACAGCTTCAATAAGGGGAGCATAGATATCAATATCCGGCGTCATCACCAAAATATCGCGCGGATGCAGACTTTCATCGCTATCCAGGAGGGTAAGGATTCTGTCGTGGAGGACGTCCATTTCCCGGGCGGAGCTGTGGCAAACGTGGATTTCCAAAGAACGGTCGCACGGCAGGACAGAATGACGAGGCGTTTCGTCTTTGCCGCGGTTGGTGAGATTCAGAATATCTGATTGTATGACGCGCAAGAGGCTCGCGTCTCCCGGCAGAACAAAGTAGTCCTGGTAATGGGCGTTTGTATCCGCCAGGGCCATCAGAAAATCCCGGCCCGTTTTCCCCAGGGAGGACAGGAGAGGATTACCTTGATCCAAAAGGAGTTCCTCTTCCCGGATGTTTTCTTTTCCCCGGGCGAATTGTTTGATCGTCAGGGACATTTCCTTATGGGTCATGACGCCTGACCAGTATTCCCGGCAGGGATTGAGGAGGAAAAGATAAATGTCCGCTTGGGAGGACAGCCCATGGAGAATCTCCAGAAACAGGGGCGGCAGGGATGAGATGCCTATCAGGGAAATGCGTTCCGGTATAATTGCTTTGCCGCCATCGTAAGAGGCGATTTTTTGTTTAAACAGGGAAAGCAAAGCGCCGGGGTCAGGCGTGGACTTATTGCGGGTAATATGCCGCCAGATGCGGGACTGTTCCTTCTCATCTTCATGGCTGATTTTTCCCGACCGCCATGAGGAGAGCATTTCCGGACGATAAACCATGTAGCGGTCGAAAATACGGGCCATGCGCTGGGCGAGGTGATAAAGTTTCGCCTCTTCCATCTTTTGCCCTGAAAAAATATAGTCGTGTATGTGAGGCAGTTCTTCTTGCTGGCACAGGACGGGAAGGTCGTTCATGATCGTCCACGCCAGAAAATCGGGATGATACTCCTGCGTTTCCGGAGTATCGGAGATGCGGGACATCATGTTCAGCAAAAAAGGCTGGGGGAATTGAAAGGCGGTATTGGCACAGATGCGGTGATGCTCCGCCAGTTGCATGGAAAGCCAGCGCTCCATGCCGCGGCTGTTTATGAGAATGATATCCGCAGCCAAAGGAGACGCCGCCGGAAGGGCCAGCACGTCGGCAAGTTTGGCCGCGAGAATCTCCATCATATTGGCGGTGATGATGTGAAAACCTGCCATAAAAATAACCTGATCGGATGTCGAAGGCATATTTGCGTTTGTCAGGTTTCATTAAGATAAGCCCATGAAAACGCCTCTTTTCTCTATCACATCTTGGCTGTCAGTCCAACTTTTCCGACGCCGAATATTTTGTTTTATTCGCCTCTCAGTCAAAGTAATAACGAATTTTAACTGTTTATGATGCAAAACATGATGCCGGAAGGGTACGCCGGCTGCGAGCCGCTTCTGTTACTGCGGCTGAACTGGAATCACCATGGAATTCTCTCGTTATTATGTCCTGAATGGTTTAAAAATGGAATTGTTCTTGCGATGATGCTCTCTGTTACCGGTGCTGGTCTCCGCAGACGGGGCATGTTTGCAGGCGTTCAATATCGAAGGTGCTGAAAACCATGTCCGTCCCATCAATGAATAACATGCGGTTGGCCAGCAGTTCCCCAAAGCCGGCAATATACTTGATGGCCTCCGTCACTTGAATACAGGCAATCATCCCCGGCAGGGGGCCAAGGACGGGGATTTCTTTATCCTGCTCCGGTATTTCGCGGCATAAACAGGCAAAACAAGGCGTTTCTCCGGGAATAATCGTTGTAACTTGCCCCATCAGGCCATGGACGCCCCCATGAATGAAGGGTATTTTTAATTTTACGCAGGCCTGATTCAAAATAAGACGAGTGGCAAAATTGTCCATCCCGTCAATAACCACATGGGCGCCGTCCAGCAATGCGGCGGCGTTTTCTTCGGTGATTCTCTGTTTTAGCGGTTGTATTTGTACGGAAGGATTGAGAAGACCGAGTTTTGTTGCGGCGGAAGAAACTTTTGCTGCGCCAAGATCACCATCATAATGGAGGATTTGGCGGTTCAGATTGGTAAGACTGACATGGTCATCGTCAATAATGGTTAAGCGGCCAATACCGGCGGCGGTAAGGTAAAGGGCTGCCGGCGAGCCAAGGCCGCCGGCCCCGGCAATGACAATATGAGCTTTTCTGATACGCTCCTGTCCCTCCCTGCCAGTGGGGAAACAGGAAAGCTGCCGCCGGTCTCTTTCAAGGTCGTATGGTGTCAGCATCGTTGTACCTTTGCCCGCCGCAATCATGTGAACCTGTTGAGGTTTTAATGAGGAGAATTTTTATCCTCCGCCGCATCCCGCCAGTGACCGCAGCAAAACGATCTTGTCTCCATCTTCAATGGGACGGCTGAATTCGTCTTTCTTGATCAGGGCTTTGCAGTTAAAAAAGGCATAACTGTTAGCCAAAACCATATCATTATCGTCCATGACCCGATCATAGAGGGTGCGGCCATCTTTGTCTTTGACCTCTTTAAAGAAATCAAGCAATGTTTGGGCTTGTGTTTCGAATTCTTCTTCCATCTTACTGTCCCAGCCAAGCATGTTTCGTATCTGAAGATCCATTGTGTGCAATTTTATCTTCATTTTCTCCTCCTTCGCAGATCAGATATATTACTTTTATCCGTAATCGGTGAAATAATCAAGCTCTTCGTTTCCATATCCTTTTTCTATCATGCCGGAGCCCAGCACCTCATGCTGATCATACCAGACAATCAGCTGGCCGGGAGTAATAGCTTCCTGCTCTTCGTCAAAAATGACATGGGCCTCCTCCTCGCGGAATACGACGCGGCAAAGGCTCTCCTTTTTACGGTAACGTATCTTTCCATAAACTTTGGCGGGCCATTCCCGGCGGAAAAAGTTCAAGTCTTTGGCGAGCAATCGTTTTTGGAAGAGATCATTTTTCCCGCCTGCCACGATTTTATTCTCTGCGGCGTTAATGCGCACTACATACAGAGGCGTGGGATGGCTGATGCCAAGCCCCCCCCGCTGACCAATAGTATAATAAGGAATTCCCCGGTGTATTCCCAACTCGCGCCCCTGCTGATCTACAATGGGGCCTTTTTTTACATCTGGCAGATGGCTGTCCAGCCAGTCATGATACATTCCCGGCGGAATAAAACAAATATCCTGGCTTTCCTTGCGCTCATTTAGAGGCAAGCCGGAGGGCAGAACCATGTCTTTTACTTCATTTTTGGTATAACCGGCCAGGGGAAAGAGGATTTTGGGCAGAACATTGGCGGCGATATGGGCAAGAAAATAAGTCTGATCTTTTCTGGTATCTTGCGGACGCATCAGGCAGCAGCGATCACCGCGCTGTAAAATAGCGGCGTAATGACCCGTGGCCAGGGCGTCGAAACCCATCGCCGTGGCGTGATTCAAGAGGCAACCAAATTTGATATGGCGGTTGCAAAAAACACAGGGATTGGGTGTTTTGCCCCGGGCGTATTCCCGCAAAAAAGGCTGAATAACCGCTGCTTGAAATTCACGGCGAAAGTCCAAAACATGGTGGTCTATGCGCAAATGACCGCAGACTTCCCGTGCTTTCCGCACCGCATCATCGCCGTCCGCCGATGATTCCAGACGCTGATCATCCCCGTGCAGAATCATGGTAACGCCGGAAACATCGTATCCCTGCTCTTTCAGCAGGAGCGCGGCAACGGAGGAATCTACTCCTCCGCTCATAGCCACAAGCACCTTTTCCTTCATTCTTTGCCTTTATGCTTCATGCTATATTTTCCCTTTACCCCCTTGACATTTTCCCTTTGGTGTTTATTTTATCGCCCGTGATTGGGAAATTGGCGGAAGGAAATGTAGAGGGTATCTGTACAATACATCTAATACATCCTTCCCGAAAATAAAATGTTTTTCAGGAAATAACGGCTAATGGTGTTGAACATCTGCTGATGCGTGATGTTGGGAGAATTATTGAGCTATAACAAGGAGGAAGTATAACAATATGGCAGCAAAAGATATCAAATACGATGTTGTCGCCCGTGAGCGGATTATGAAGGGAGTGGATACTCTCGCCAATGCGGTAAAAGTCACCATGGGTCCCAGGGGACGGAATGTCGTCCTGGACAAATCATGGGGCGGGCCTGTTATCACCAAAGACGGAGTGACGGTAGCCCGGGAAGTTACCCTGGAAGACCGGTTTGAAAATATGGGCGCTCAAATGGTCAAAGAGGTAGCGTCGAAAACATCGGACGCCGTAGGTGACGGCACAACAACGGCCACGATTCTTGCCCAGGCCATTTACCGGGAAGGAGTAAAACTGGTTGCCGCCGGTATGAACCCCATGGCCCTCAAGAGGGGAATCGAACATGGCGTGCAGATTGCTGCCGATGAGCTGAAAAAAATCTCCAAAACGATCAAC